>JACCXG010000202.1 GCA_013697225.1 Acidobacteriota bacterium | reverse complement strand
GTCCTAGGGGCGGGTCGCTAGGATTGAGCGACTGAGCAGGGAGCCTTCGAGGGCGACGAGGTAGGGACTTGGACCAGCCACGGCTGAACTGGATCGCCAACTTCATCTGGGGCATCGCCGACGATGTCCTTCGAGACCTGTACGTCCGTGGTAAGTACCGGGACGTCATCCTGCCGATGACGGTGCTTCGTCGTCTCGACGCCGTCCTCGAACCGACCAAGCAGGCGGTGCTCGATATGAAGGTGTCGCTCGACAAGGCGAAGATCACGAACCAGGACCAGGCGCTACGGCAAGCGGCCGGCCAGGCGTTCTACAACACGTCGAAGTTCACGTTGCGCGACCTCAAGGCCCGCGCCAGCCAGTCGCAGCTCAAAGCCGACTTCGAGGCGTATCTGGACGGCTTCTCGGGGGATGTCCCGATAGTTGTTGAAAATTGAAGCGGCGGCTCCGTCGCTGCTCGTGATACACGAGTGGTGACCAAACCCGAGGCGAAAGCCTCACAGACAAGGAGCCGCCATGAAGAAGTCTTGCACAGTCCCTCATCCGACGGTTGTTGAATCTGCCCGCCACCTACCCTTGGTCGATCTGCTGGTCGATGCGCGGACCGAGCTGTTCGAGCTCGCGGTCCGGTCTGAAGGTGTTGGACGCGATGCTGGAGGAGGATCGCGTCGCGCTGTGCGGTCCGCGGTATGCGCACCGTGCCGACCGCCAGGCCTCGCGCGCCGGCACGGTGAGCAGTGAGGTGGTGCTCGGCGGCCGGAAGGTCGTCGTGCGCCGCCCGCGCGTGCGCGCCGAGGGCCAGGAGGTGGCCTTGCCCACCTTCCAGGCGATGGCCGATGTCGACCCGCTCAATCGGCGCGTGGTCGAGCAGATGCTGGTGGGCGTCGCCACCCGGCGGTATGCCCGCAGCCTGGAGCCGGTGCCGGGCCACCATGCGGAGCCGGGGGACAAGCAAGAGCGCGGTGAGTCGCCGCTTCGTGGCGAAGACCACGGCGCAGTTGGCGGCGTGGCAGACCGCCTCGCTCGAGAGCCTCGATTTGGTCGGCCTGCTGATCGACGGCGTGCACATCGGCGAGCATTGCCTCATCGTCGCGCTCGGGATCGCCGCCGATGGCCAGAAACAGGCCCTCGGCCTGTGGGACGGCTCGACGGAGAACACGCGGGTGTGTCAGGACCTGCTGGCCAATCTGCAGAGCCGCGGGCTCCGCACCGACCGCAGTCTGCTGGTCATCCTCGACGGCTCGAAGGCCCTGCGGAAGGCGGTGCGCGCGATCTTCGGCGACGCGGCCCTGGTGCAGCGCTGTCAAGTCCACAAAATGCGGAATGTCCTGGAGTATCTGAGCGACCGGGATCGTCCGTGGGCGCAGGCGATCCTGCGGCGCGCCTATCAGGCCACCGACGTGAAGAAAGCCCAGCGGCTCCTGCTCGATCTCGCGCGCCGTCTCGAGGACGAATATCCCAGTGCGGCCGAGAGCGTGCGCGAGGGCTTGGAGGAAACCCTGACGGTGCAAGGCCTCGGCCTCCCGGAGCGCCTGCAGCGGTCGCTGACCACGACCAACGCCGCCGAGAGTGTGATCAGCCGCACGCGACACGTGAAGCGAAACGTCAAGCGGTGGCGGGGCGGCAAGATGATGTTGCGCTGGGTCGCGGCGGGTGTCTTGGAAGCCGTGAAAGGCTTCCGCCGGCTGAAGGGGCACCGCGACATGCCCACGCTGGTGGCCACGCTTCGGGCTCGTGATCAGCGGCTCGGCCTGACCACGGCGGAGGAGAAGGTGGCGTGAGGGGGATAGTACGCCCCAGGCCGAAAGGCGATCGTCGTTCCTGGAGCCGCGTATGCGGTCGCCGGTTCAGACACTCGCTGCTGAAACGCTGATGACGTGAGAAACTGGGTCATTGAGCCGCCGCCGAATTTCAACAGGCGACGGGACATCCCCCGCCGAGCGCGATTGAGCGTCTTGTCCTGCAGTACTTTCTGACGCTCGGCGCGCTTGGACTCGCGGCTGGCGCCGTCGGTGCGGCGATACTCGGCCGGGCCATCGCGTCGATCCTATTTGGCGTATCGTCGACCAGTCCGCTTGTGGGCGCTATTGTGATTGGCGTGATGACGACGCTGCTCCTCGCTGCCGTCGCAATCCCCATGACCGTCACACCCTCGCGCGACCTCGGCAGCGCCCTCAAGGATTGAAGGCGCGGATCGGACGCTATTTCTTGACGTACACGTTCGTCATGGTAACTTCGTCCTTCCCCGAGCTCTTGTCGGTCAGCACGATGACCAGCTTGCCAGACGCTTCGAGAGACCAGACCTGCTTCATCGTTCGCGACGCGCCCGTGGGAAAGGTGTCTGTTCTGTCGATGACCAGTGTGTCCCCGTTCCACTCGGCCTTCGAAACGGATTTCACCGGACCGATCGTCGTCTCGTGAGGCTTGGCATCGAGCGTGTACGTGGATGAGTGATGTCCCCGTTCGGACTGTCCGACCGACAGAGTGTTGGCGTCGTGTTTCACGACTTGCGAAGAGCTCACCATCGCCGCTCCAGAGGGTGTCGAACTCTCGAGGGTCCATTGTCCCGAGAAATTCGGACGGCTCTGCGCAGACAGAGCTACTGCAAGGCCACTGGTCAAAAGAATCAGACGGACATGTGGGGGAATGATACGCATCGGCACCTCTGGCTTATCAATATTCTGACTCAGATCCGTGACAAACATGGCCTGACGGCCCCGAATCTTAGCTGATATTCGAGGACATGCAGGTTTGCCGGACCGCCGGCATCGGAGAACTGGGAGCGGATCTTCTCGAGATCTGGCCCTCCGCGGCATCGTCAACAACCGCTGAGCTCTTCGACCGCCGGCCGATTCAACTCGAGGGGTTCACGCTCCGGACCCGCACGGTCGTCGTGGTCAGCCGGCCGAAGTTTGAGCAGTGGCTGGCGGCGATGCAATTCGCGCACGCGGCGGCGGAGTCCTCGCCGTACTGTCTGTCGGGCCAGACGGACGATGTCGTCTCAGTCCATCTCGCGGACGTTCGGGAAGAAGGTCGCGCGCGGCCGAACCGTCGCCGACCGCGCCTTGCGTCCGTCCCCTCGAATGTCGACAACCTCGGAATCTCCGAGGTTGCCTCCATCGCTCGACGGACCCGGCGGACCGTCTTGTCGCTGTCCCACAAGTTGCGCATCGCTCACCGTCGGCCATGGGTGCGGCCTGGCGTACCGCGCCGCACGGGATGCACCAGGTGCAGTGGCCGTTCACCGGAGGATCGCCTCGAGGAGCCGGAGCGGCGGCTGGGGTGCCTCTCCCCGAAGGCCTCTGAAGTCACGCCCGAGGCTGGCTTCAGCGACGTATGTGCCACTTCTAGCCCAAGGTCGGCCGTCGGAAGGGGTACAGCCGCCCCGCCACCAGGGTTCTCTCCCTGCGGCACGTCTGAGGCCACTCCAGACGGACGAACTGCCTCATGCGCATTGGGTCGATCCAGCAGGAGGCAGCGGATGGCCCGGCTTCCTCGGGCGAGCACGGGCGTCGGTTACACGGCATCCGTTCGGGTGCTCGAGAAGCTTCAATCCGGCAGGGCAGACCTCATTTGCCGCGGCCGCTGGGATCCATGACGATACGCGCACTGAGCCGGGAGGACAGGTCGTGTGCCGGGGAGCTGCGCAGTGCGGAGCTGAGCCATGAGGAAGGCAACGAGGAAGACAAACCTTGTTCGATGTGCGTTCCGGATCACTCCTGCCGCAGCACTGCCG
>JACCXG010000445.1 GCA_013697225.1 Acidobacteriota bacterium | reverse complement strand
TCGAGCGCGTGGTTGCGGTGAAGGTCGCCCCGTTCGACCGCTACCGCACGCTTGACGTCACGACCGCTCTCGGCGGGAGCGGACGGCGCGACATCGCCCTGTACACCCGAAATCACGATGCGATAGTGGTGGATCTAGTGACGCCGTTTCCCGGCGGGGAGGACGGGGCGCCGATGCGGTTTTCGGGAGGCCTGCTCGGCCAGTGGGCTGTGTGGACGAAGAGTGCTGTCGATCTGCTCGACCGGTGCCGCGCGGCGGCCGATCCGGGGCGCGCGGCAGATCCGGAGCGCGCGGCAGATTTGGAGCGTGCGGCCGATTCGAAAAGCGCGGACGGCAGGGGGGACGGGGTCATGGACCTGCTTGCGACAGGCGCGGATCTCACAGACGCCAACGCCGCCCTGTTCGATCCCTCGCACGCGTTTGCCGGCTGCATACCGGGGATTCACGAGGTGCTGCGCCGCCAGGGGCTGCTCGCCGGGCGGTGGTGCCTGGACCCGCACGAGGAGCTCAGCCCGGGCCAGATGGAGGAGATCGATCGCGTGCTGGCGCGGTACCCACACCTCACGGACGACGAGTTCGTTGCGGAGAATCTCGACCGATGGCTGCGCTGATTCAGTCCCCCTTCTCGTCGGGGTGCGAGACGAGGTCGATGACCACCGCCGCCGCCAGGATCAGCACGTCGTCTTCCCCTTCGTTGATGTCGATGCCATAAGTGTCCGACAGCCTGAACCACTTCTTGCTCACGCGCGCCACCTCGCGGCCGTGGCGTTCGAAGACGTACTCGTGCGCGAGGAAGTTTCCCTGAGCTTCGAGATCGTCCGGGCCGGGGACATCGACGGTGAACCTCGCGCGCATGAGCGTGAACAGGTGCTTCTTCACGACGGCCACGGTCTTCCCGCCCCGGATGATCTCGAACTGCTTGCCGATGCTCAGCAGTTTCTGATCGATCAGCGCCAGCTCGTTCTTCTGCATGTCTCGAAACGAGAGCTTGTGGCCGAAGCTGAGGACCTTGCCGTCGACGTAGTAGGCGTCCCGCCCGTCAGCGTCCCTGATGGTGAAGTCGTCACCCCAGGAGAGGATCCGTTCCTTCATGATGTAGCGCATCGTGTCTGTCGCTCCCCTTCCAACCCGCGGCACGTCCTCTGCATTCCTGAAATCCGCGGTACGTCAGCCCTTGCAACTATGCAACGTTCCAGCCGATTCGCAGACGCCCCGTGACGCTGATCCTGTTCCTGCTGGGTCTGATCCTGCTTGCCGGTGGCGCGGAGATCCTCGTGCGTGGCGCCGCCCGGCTTGCGGCGGCGGTGGGCGTGTCGCCGCTCGTCATCGGGCTCACGGTGGTGGCCTTTGCGACAAGTGCGCCCGAAATGGCGGTCGGCATACGCGCCGCGCTCACCGGGGCCGCCGGCGGCGACCTCGCCGTCGGCAACATCGTCGGCAGCAACATCTTCAACATCCTGTTCGTGCTGGGGATCTCGTCCGTCATCGCGCCGCTGTGCGTGACACGGCAGCTCGTCAGGGTGGACGTCCCGATCATGATCAGCGTTTCGATCCTGACGTTCCTGCTCGCGTACGACGGCCGGGTCGGCACGTTCGACGGGCTGCTGCTCTTCGCCTGCGCCATCGCGTACACCATCTTTGCGATCGTCATGGGCCGCCGGGATGTGCCCCCGGATCCTGACGAGTACGCCGTGCGTTACGGAGGGCCGTCGGCAGGGCGGGTGTTCGTCGTCAACGGGTTGTACATAGTGGCCGGCCTCGGGCTGCTGGTGCTCGGTGCGCACTGGATGGTGAACGGTGCGATTGCCCTGGCCCGCACGCTCGGGATGAGCGAGCTGGTCATCGGCTTGACGGTAGTGGCGGCCGGAACATCGCTGCCGGAAGTGGCAACGGCGGTGATGGCCAGCCTGCGCGGCCAGCGCGACATCGCCGTCGGGAACGTCGTGGGAAGCTGTATCTACAATCTGGTTGCGGTGCTCGGGCTGGTCACGGTCGTGACGCCGGGAGGGTTGCCGGTTTCGACGTCCGTGCTGGCCTTCGATCTGCCGGTGATGGTGACCGTGGCGCTCATCTGCCTGCCCATCTTCTTCACGCGCTACATCATCGCCCGGTGGGAGGGGGGGCTGTTCCTTGGCTACTACGTTGGGTACACCGCATTTCTACTCCTTGCGGCGGCGGAACACGACGCGCTCCGGACCTTCACTACGGTGGTGCTCTTTTTTGCCGGTCCGCTGACGCTGCTGATGCTGGCGCTGACCGCCTGGCGGCAGTCGCGCCGCGAGTTCGAGGTAAAGGCATGAGTCGCCGGACCAGTACCTGCGGTCACAGCCATCCCGCTACCGGGACCTGTTCACGAGACGTGAAGCTCAGAGATAAGCGTGTTCCGCCCGGGGCGCACCTTTGTCGTTGAAAGCCGTCGATGCGGCGATATTGGGAATAAAATCCGCCCGCATGACGACTAGTTTTCAGCTCTTCTGCTGAATTCTTAATGGATTTTGCGGACGCTGGGCGGAGCACAGATTGCATCGGCATCCTCGGCGGGCGGTCCGTGTGTATTCCGTGCATTCCGAACTCATCGCGAAAACTACATGAGAGCAATCATTCTGGCGTGCAGTGCGGTGTTCCTTCTTCTTGTTGCCGATGCATCGGTTTCGGCACAAGGGCGCGGCCGTGGGGGAGAGCGCGGGAACGCTCCCGACATCCCGCCGGGGCAAGAGCGCAAGATCGTGCAGGTTCCCGAGCCGGCAACCCTGACACTGCTCGGCCTCGCGGTGGGCGGGGGGCTCATGGCCCGCCGCTGGACGTCGCGTCGCCAGTCACGGCCGCGGTCCTGACCCTCCGGCACGCTCGTTCTTCGGCGCGGATCTCTCTTCAGCGC
>JACCXG010000192.1 GCA_013697225.1 Acidobacteriota bacterium | reverse complement strand
GTCGTCTGCAGGACGCTGGTCACCACCACGTCGATGTTCTTGCTGATCATCCGGCGGGCATTGTCCACGACGACCATCGTGCCGTCGTCGAGATAGGCGACCCCCTGGTTGTACTCCTTGCCTTCCTTCAGGATGAACACCTTCATGAACTCGCCGGGGAGCACGACCGGCTTCACGGCGTTGGCGAGCTCGTTGATGTTGAGCACCTCCACCCCACGGAGCTGCGCGACCTTGTTCAGGTTGAAATCGTTCGTGACGATCTTGCCGTGCAGCGCCCTGCCAAGCTCGATCAGCTTAAGGTCCACCTCCCGCACTTCAGGGAAGTCGATGTCCGAGATGGTGACGCTGACCCCGGCCATCTTCTGGATCTTCTGCAGGATGTCGAGCCCGCGCCGGCCGCGGTTCCTCTTCATCGAATCACCGGAGTCGGCGACGAGCTGCAGTTCCTTGAGGACAAACTGCGGCACGACCAGGGTGCCGTCGATGAAGCCAGTCTCGCAGATGTCGGCGATGCGCCCGTCGATGATGACGCTCGTGTCGAGGATGCAGTAGCGCTGCTGCGGAGCCGTATCCCGGAAAAGCCCGACGAGCCTCGCCGGCTTCAGCCACTCTCCCTTGCGCGCCCCCATGACGATCCCCAGATAGGGAAAGGCCAGGAGCAGGAAACTGTGCAGGAACATGACCCGCCGGTCGCCGGTGTCGGCCCAGAACAGCGCCGCGCCGATGGTCTTGGCCAGCCCGAGACCTATCGCGCCGCCGATGAGGGCTCCCAGAAGGTCCGTGACCTCCGCTTCGCGCAGGCGCGCCTCGACCGCAATCATCAGCCCCGCGAGCAGGATCCCCACCCCGACGTTGACACCCGCGAACGTGCTGAAGGGCCGCGTCAGGTAGGCTGCGTAGACGACTGCCAGGACGAACAGCGCGCGGACGAGCAGAGACCAGGCCATCGGATTCGACTCCGCCCCTATGATACTGCCGGCAGGCGGTGAACGGCCGACGCCGGGCTACCAGTCGATCAGCCCCTCGAGAGCCTCCGTCACGGTTCGCACGCCAACCAGTTCGATGCCTGGCGGCACGTCGTCGGGCGAGCAATTGCCTTCCGGGAGCACACAACGTGTGAACCCCATCTGCGCGGCCTCACGGACCCGGAGGGCTGCGTGGCTCACCCCCCGCACTTCTCCGGCGAGCCCGACTTCCCCGAACACGGCCGTGCCCGACCGTACCGTGCGGTTCCTCAGGCTCGAGGCCACGGCCCCCGTGACGGCCAGGTCCGCAGCCGGCTCGTCGACCGTCAGCCCCCCTGCGACGTTCACAAACACGTCGTCGGCGGCCAGGTTCACCCCGGCCCGCTTCTCGAGCACTGCAAGGAGCAGCGACAACCGGTTCTGGTCGATTCCACTGGCCATGCGGCGTGCGTTGCCGTAGCTGGTGCTGCTCACCAGCGCCTGCACCTCCACCAGCAGCGGCCGCGAGCCCTCCACGCACGAGAGCACCGCCGAGCCAGGGGCCCCTGCCCGCCGCTCCGACAGGAACAGCTCCGAGGGGTTCGATACACCACGCAGACCGGTGCCGGTCATCTCGAACACCCCGAGTTCACTCACCGCGCCAAACCGGTTCTTGACCGCCCTGATCACCCGGTGCGCATGATGCTTCTCCCCTTCGAAGTACAGGACCGTGTCGACAATGTGCTCGAGCGCCTTGGGCCCGGCAAGATTCCCGTCCTTGGTCACGTGGCCCACGAGAAACGTTGGGATGTTCTGCCCTTTGGCGGCAAAGAGCAATTGTGTTGCGGCCTCGCGAACCTGGCCGATGCTGCCGGGAGCCGACTGGAACTTGAGCGAGAACACGGTCTGCACTGAATCGACGATCAGGAATGCCGGCCGGAGCCGGGAGATCTCCTCGAGGATGCGCTCCAGGCAGGTCTCGGCAAGAATGTAGAGCGGCGCCGGCGTCACCCCCAGGCGTTCCCCGCGGGACTTGATCTGGTGTTCCGACTCCTCACCCGAGCTGTAGAGCACCGTTCCCGCGGACTTCGCAAAGTGGGCTGCGGCCTGGAGAAGGAGGGTTGATTTCCCGATGCCCGGCTCGCCGCCGATGAGCACCAGGGATCCGGGGACCACACCGCCCCCCAGCACGCGGTCGAACTCCCCCACGCCGGTAGACAGCCGTTCTGCGACAACGGTGTCGATCTCGGCGTAGAGCTGCGGTCCAGCCGCCCGCGCCAGACTGTACCGGGGTGCAGCCCCGGCCCCCGCCACCGCCCCTTCAGGCGCAGGCCTCTCCTCGACGAGCGAGTTCCAGGCGCCGCACTCGGCGCAGCGTCCAAGCCATTTCGGGGACTGGGCCCCGCACTCCTGGCAGGCGAATACGGTTTTCTGTTTCATTGCCGTCCCATGTCGCGTCCTGGCCCGGAGCGTTACGACCCGGGCGATCAGTAGATCCGCTGTATCCGGGTGCCCACGCGGCACAGCAGCTCGTAGGGAATCGTCCCTACTCCGGCAGCGGCTTCGCGCATGCCAATCGACTCGCCCCCCTGCTCCCCGATGATGACGACCTCATCACCGGGCTTCACGTCCATGCCCGTCACGTCTATCGTGGTCATGTCCATGCACACCGATCCCACGACGGGAGCCCTCCGGCCGCGCACGAGCATATGCCCGCGCCCCGCCAGCCGCAGATCCAGGCCATCCGCATACCCTGCCGGCACGACGGCCAGAGTCGTGGCCCCGTCTGCGAGGTTCAGCAGCCCGTAACCAGCACCCTCCCCGGCCCGGACTCCCTTCACGGCCACGATACGGCTGTGGAGTGACAGGGCAGGTCGCAGAGGAATCGTCGCCGCCAGCGGGGGCGGAACGATCCCGTACAGCAGGAGCCCCGGGCGGACGAAGTCGTACCACACGCGCTCGTCGCGGAGCAGCGCCGCGCTGTTGGCCGCATGACGGACCGGTGCCTGGATGCCCATGGACGGCAGCGCTGCCAACGCACGCTCGAAGCGCTCGCGTTGCAGGCCGAACGCAGGGTGATCGGGAAGGTCCGCCGTCGCGAAATGAGTGTAGACGGCCCCGATCTCCAGATTCGGAGAGGCCGCGACCTCGGGAAGGGCGCCCGGGAGGTTGTCGTGCCGAAAGCCCAGTCGATTCATCCCGGTATCGATCTTCAGGTGACACCGGAGCCGCGCGCTGTGGCGGGCGGCCGCCGCCTGCAGCGCGCGCGCCGCACCGGGTGTGGAGATCGTGGGCGTGAGGTCGTACTCGAATATTCCGTCGAGATTTGACACGCTCAGCGCGCCGAACACCAGGATCGGAGCGCGAACCCCGGCGTCCCTGAGCGCGATCGCCTCTTCGATGTCGGCACAGGCCAGCATCGCCGCCCCCGCCCCTTCGAGCGCGAGGGCCACCTGGTGTGCCCCGTGTCCGTAAGCGTTGGCCTTGACCACCGCGATCACGCCGGGAGCCGGCCGGCCGCTGGAAGACAGAAAATCGATGACGGCGCGAAGGTTGGACCGGATCGCCTCCAGGTCCACGTGCGCGACAGTCTGGCGGATCAGGCAGGCACTCCTTCAGGCCACGCCGTGCGCCAGGTTCTCGAAGCGGGTGTGCTCTTTGATGAAGGCGAGCTTCACCGTGCCGGTCGGCCCGTTGCGCTGCTTGCCGAGGATGATTTCGGCGACACCTTCCGCCTCGGTGTTCGGCTCCCCGTCAGCGTTCCGGTACTGCTCTTCGCGGAAGATGAACATCACCAGATCGGCGTCCTGCTCGAGTGCGCCGGACTCCCGGAGGTCGGACAGCTGCGGACGATGGTCCGAGCGTGTTTCCGGCGCGCGGGAGAGCTGGGACAGGGCCACGACCGGCACGTGCAGCTCCTTGGCGAGCCCCTTCAGCGACCGGGAGATGGTGGCCAGTTCCTGCTGCCGGCTCTCGAAGCGTCCACGCCCCGTCATCAGCTGGAGGTAATCGATGATGAGCAGGTCGAGCCCGTGCTCAGCCTTGAGACGGCGGGCCTTGGCCCGCATCTCCAGGACCCCGATCGAGGCGGTGTCGTCGATGTAGACCCGTGCCTCGGCAAGCGTGCCCAGTGCCTGCGAGAGGCGGCCGTAGTCCTTCTCGCTCAGGTACCCGCTCCTGAAGCGATGCGCGTCGATTCTCGCCTCCGCCGTGAGCATGCGCATGAACAGCTGCTCCTTCGACATTTCAAGGCTGAAGAAGCCGACGGTCATGTTGGTGACCGTGCCGACGTGCTGCGCGATGTTGAGCACGAAGCTGGTCTTCCCCATCGAGGGGCGTGCCGCGACAAGGATCAGGTCCGACGGCTGCAGCCCGGACGTCATCTCGTCGAGATCCACGAACCCGCTCGGCACCCCGGTGACGAGCCCCTTCTGCGCCTGCAGCTTTTCGATCGTCGCAAAGCTGTTCTGGACCAGATCGCGCAGCGGCACGAATCCTTCGCGGATGCGGTCCTCCGCGATCGCGAAGATCGAACGCTCCGCCTCGTCGAGCAGGAGGTCCGGTTCCTGTTCCCCCTCATAGGCGTCCGCCAGGATCTTCTTCGCGGAGTGAATCAGGCTCCGCAGCGTCGCCTTCTCCTTGACGATCCGCGCGTAGTACTCGACGTTGGCCGAACGCGGCACCCCGTCGGCGAGCGCAACGATGTACGCCGGGCCTCCGATCTCGTCGAGCTCGCCCGCGCGCGAGAGCTCCTCCTTCAGGGTGATGAAGTCGATCGCGTGACCGCGCTCGCTGAGCGCCACCATCTTGTCGAAGATGCGCCGGTGCGCATCCCGGAAGAAGTCGTGCGAATCGATCAGCTCCGCCGCATGATTGAAGGCTTCGTTGTCGATGAGGATCGCGCCGAGCACCGATTTTTCGGCGTCGAGATTGTGTGGAAGCGTGCGTTCGGGCGCGGCGACGTCAGGCATGGAAGGAACCGCCGGAAATGAAAACGGGCGACCCGGATGATAGCACCATCCACGTCACCCGTTCCGGTCTGCGCGAGTGAAAAATCGTCAGCGCTGATCGGCGACGACCTTCACCTTCAATTGCGCGGTCACTTCACGGTGGATCTTCAGCGGCACGGTCGCCTCACCGAGCGCCTTCAGCGGGTCGGCAAGCGCGATTTTCCGCTTGTCGATCTCGAAGCCCTTGGCCCCGAGCGCCTCGGCGATGTCAGCCGAGGTCACCGACCCGTAGAGCGTCTGATTCTCCCCGACGCGCCGCGCGATCTCGATGTCTGTCGCCTCGAGCCGCTGCGCGAGCGCTTCGGCCTGGCTCTTCTCCTCGCTCTCGCGAACCTCCGCCACCTTCCGCTCCCGCTCGATCTGCCTGCGGTTGCCTTCGGTGACCGCCAGCGCCAGCTTACGCGGCAGCAGGTAGTTCCGGGCGTAGCCGGCCGCCACCTTCACGACGTCGCCGCGCCGGCCGAGGTTGTCGACGTGTTCTCTCAGAATGACTTCCATGGTGTCGATCTCCGAAATGCAAAGTGCCGCCGTGCCCGGGCGTGCCAGAGAGTGCCCGCCTGATCCTGGCTCCTGGCAACTCCCGGGCTACTCGGTGACGTAAGGAATCAGCGCGAGCTGGCGCGCACGCTTGATCGCCGTCTGCAGCTTCCGCTGATGCAGCGCGCAGGTACCGGAGATGCGGCGCGGCTGGATCTTCCCGCGTTCGGGCAGGAACGGCATCAGCAGGCGCACATCCTTATAGTTGACGTAATCGATCTTCTCCGCGCAGAACTTGCACACCCGGCGCCGGCGGAAGAAGCCGCCGCGCGGACGCTCGCCCGCCTTGGCCTTGTCGGCGTCGCGCCCCTTCGCCCCGCCTCGGCCGCGCCCTCCTCGTTCCTCGCTCATCGCTGCACCTCGTACCTGTCGTTCCGGTCGTCGTCCTGATCCATGTTGTCGCCGCGCCCCTCACCCGGCTGCGGCTCCGGCGGCAGCCCGCGGGCCGTGCGCCGCCTGGCCTGCGTGGACTTCCGCGCATCACGCGTGCGATCCGCCACGCGCAGCTCCTCGTCCACCCGGACGATCAGGTGGCGGATGACCGAGTCGAGCACCTTCAGGCGCCGATCGATTTCCTTCATCAGGTCCCCGCCGCCCGTGATCGTCTCGACGACGTAGGTGCCCTCGCGATGGTGCCCGATCTCATAGGCGAGCTTCCGCCGTCCCCAGTTCTCGGTCTTGTCGAGCGTGCCGTTGAACCGCTGGACAATCTGTTCGATCTGGGTGTGCAGCTCGGCTACCTGCTCGTCGGACGCCTGCGGCGTCATCACGTAGACGAGCTCGTACTGTCTTGTCGTGCTCATGCGTCTCCTTCTGGACTGAACGG
>JACCXG010000190.1 GCA_013697225.1 Acidobacteriota bacterium | reverse complement strand
CATTGCGGACCAGGCGAGTGCCGCTGTGGCGGCCAGCCTGGAGCAGGCGCTGGTGGACCGCTCAGCGCGTCCGGACCTCATTCTGGTCGAAGCGGTGAGCCCCCGTCCGATGCGTTCGGCACCTGCTGCCGTCATCGAGGCCCTCGAGGCGGCGGACGCCGGGATCCTGTGCGTGCAGCCGCAGGAGGGGGAGCTCGCCGCGCGCATGGCAATTGTTTCGACGGTCGAGCGGCGGCGCATCCGCTATGCGCACATGGTCGGCGTCACCCCGCGCATCATGCGCGAGGGGATGCGCGCCGACTACCGGCTGGTGGACCGCCTCAGCGCGCAGCTGTGCACCCGGATGCAGGCGGCAAACCGGCTCGTCGTCAGATCGCGCGGCGGCACGGACCTGGTGGCCACCTTCGACCGTTCGCTCGCGTGGGTGAAGACGAGCGGCCTCATCAGTCCGCGCTACTGGTCGAACCTGCCCGCCGGCGAAGTGTTCACGACCCCGGCGTCTGTCGATGGCACGTTCGTGTGCGACGGCACGGCCGGCGACTACTTCAACGCGAAGTACGGCACGCTCGAGGGCACTCCGCTCGTCCTGGGGATCAGCGGCGGGCGGCTGGTCGACGCAGCATGCGAACGGGAAGACCTGCTGAAGGACTTCTGGACCTACTGCCACACGGACGGGAACAGCAACCGCGTCGGCGAGCTGGCGTTCGGCACCAACCTCGGGCTTCGGGAGATGATCGGAATCCTGCTCCAGGACGAGAAGGTTCCAGGCGTGCACCTGGCCTTCGGCGACCCGTACGGAGGCCAGACGGGCGCTGACTGGACGTCGCGTACGCACGTGGACGTGCTCACGCGTGGCTGTGATGTCTGGATTGACGATGAGCAGGTGATTGAGGAAGGGCAGTACCTGCTGGATCGATTCGACCTCGGGGATCGCTCCGAAGGCCATGCCTCCGGCCCGGCGGATCCCGACTCTTCAGATCGCCTCACCAGCGGCTCACGCACTCCCTGAGCATCTCCTTCCAGTACGGCCAGTCGTGTCCCCCCTTTGCGCCCCCAGTGGCCGAAGACCGCCACGCCCATGTCCCAGCCGAGGCGGGGGAGTACCAGCGATGATGTTCCACCTGCACCGCGGAATTATCGCAGGACCCGACGAGGCGGGCTACGGCGATCGGCTGCCGAAGGGGGCGCGGACTCGTGCGGGGCGCAGCTGTACACTGGCGTGATGTCAGACTGGGATGCGACGCGGTATCACCGGATTTCGGCCCCGCAGTTCGACTGGGGCCAGCGCGTGATGGCGCGCCTGCGTCCAGCCGGCGGCGAGCGGATCCTCGACCTGGGGTGCGGCACCGGCCGGCTCACGCGGGAGATCCTGGCCTCCCTCGGTGCTGGCGCGGTCGTGGGACTCGATCGCTCGGGTGCGATGTTGACCGTCGCCCGGGAGACGACCGAGGAGGATGGCGATGACCGTCCCTTCTTCGTACTCGGGGACGGGGCCGCCCTGCCGTTCCTTCCGGTGTTCGACGCTGTCTTCAGTGCCGCGACGCTTCACTGGATCCACGATCACGATGCGGTTTTCGCCGGCGTTCTGCGAGGGCTCCGGCCCGGGGGCCGGTTCGTGGCCCAGTGCGGCGGCCACGGCAATCTCGATCGGCTGCTCGAGCGCACTCGTGCACTGATGGCGTCAGGGGAGTATGTCCGGTACTTCCGGGACTGGGCCGAGCCCTGGTACTTCGCTGACGCGGGGACGACGATGCGGCGGCTGGAGCGCTCGGGTTTCGTCGATGTGGAGACCTCGATCGAACCGGCTCCCGTTGAACTGCCGGGTGACGCCGCGTATGCGGAGTTCGTGTCGTGCGTCTGCATCCGCCACCATCTGGACCGCCTGCCCGTCGGGTTGCGCGAGCCCTTCGTCGCAGAGCTGACCAGTCTTGCGGCCGGGGACACGCCCCCGTTCGTGCTGGATTATCAAAGGCTCAACATCGGCGGGCGTCGAGCGGCTGCATGAGCGAGCACTACGAAGCGAGAGCAACCGCCCATGCTGCTCGCCGGGATGAGCGACGACGATTGTCCGTCGTGATCGCGCGCCTCCGGCTGGCGACGTTCATTCCAGGCGCCGCCATTCTCGTCTGGGCGATCGCCGACGGGGGACCATGGCCCCTGGTGGTCCTCGCGAGCGGGCTCCTGGCCCTGTTTGCCGGCCTCGTGGTCTGGCACGCGCGGGTGGACGAGCGCGCCGACTGGTACGACGCGCTCCACGTCGTCAATCTGCACGCTCTGGCCCGGATCGCGCGTGCGTGGGATCGGCTGCCGCCAGCGGAGCCGCCTGTGGGGGGGCAGCGCTGGTCCCTGTTCCCGGGGACGGACGTGCCTCCGGTCACGCGCCATCCGTACGCTGTCGACCTGGACCTGTTCGGGCGGGCGTCGCTGATGCAGTGGCTCGGTCCGGCGGCGACGGCAGCCGGTAACGAAACGCTGCAGGCGTGGCTGCTCAGCCCGGCCACTCCCGATGTGATCGAGAGCCGTCAGGGGGGGGCAATCGAGCTCGCGCCGGCCACCGAGTGGCGCGAAGAGTTTGCGGCGCACGGGCGCCTGAGTGCCGACGTGCGTCGCGCTGAACTCGAGGCGTTCCTCCAGTGGGCCGAAGGGCCACCTGCGTTCAGGCCGTCGAGAATGCGCCTCCTGAGGGTGTCCGTGATCGGGTTGACCGCGGCGATATGGATCGGGCTGGCGCTTCAGGTGGCTGGTTTCACCGAGGGGGCCTACTGGCTGATCCCGGTCCTCGTGGGGATGGTGCTCTCGTTCGCGACGACCGGCCCGGTGCACGGCGAATTCGGCCGCGCCGGCGCGGGGCAGCATGCCTTCGCCCGCTATGCGGGCCTCTTCACACATGCGGTGGCGAGCCCGCAAGGCAGCCCGCACCTGCAGGACATCCACCACCGGCTCTCAGCCGCGGGGAACGCCGCGCCGGCGTGCATGCGGAGCCTCAACAGGATCATGGGCTTCGCGCAGCTGCGGAGCGGCGCAGGCATCCTGCACTTTCCCATTCAGGCGATGACGCTGTGGGATTTCCACACGCTGTTCGCCCTGGAGCGCTGGCATACGCGCGTGGGCATGCGCGTGCGCGGCTGGATGCAGGCGATCGGCGAGCTCGATGCGCTCAGTGCCTTCGCGCAGGCGCGGATCGACAATCCCGGCTGGTGCCTGCCGAGGGTCGCCGAGGGGGAGCACCTCCTGGACGGCCGGGCGCTCGGGCACCCGCTCATACCCGAAGACCGCCGCGTGGCCAACGACATCGCCGTGGGTCCGCCAGGTACGCTCGTCCTGATCACCGGCTCGAACATGTCCGGCAAGAGCACGCTCCTGCGCGCCATCGGGCTCAACACCGTGCTCGCGCAGGCAGGCGCCCCGGCCTGCGCCGCCTCCCTCCGACTGCCGCCTGTCGATCTGGAGACGAGTATCCGCGTGCAGGATTCACTCGAGCAGGGGCTTTCGTACTTCATGGCAGCGCTCGCGCGGCTGAAGGGGGTCGTGGACCGATCCCATGCAACAGGCGTCTCGACACATCGGCGCGTCCTCTACCTGCTCGATGAGATTCTGCAGGGAACCAACACGGCTGAACGGGCGATTGCGGTGAGGGGAGTGGCGCGGCACCTGCTGCAGGCAGGAGCCATCGGGGTGATGACCACCCACGATCTCGGGCTCGCGCAGGAGGAACCGCTGGCCTCTTCGGCAGTTCTGGCTCACTTCTCGGAAACGGTCGATGCGCAGGGGGTGATGTCGTTCGACTATCGTCTCCGCCCAGGCTTGGCGACCTCGCGGAACGCCCTGCGCCTGATGGAGCTCATCGGGCTGCACCTCGACGTGGAGGCGGAAGGGGGATGAACGGGAGGAACCCAGACGCGCGGGTGAAACGGCGGGTGCGCTACCCACCGTTGCACATCCGCCTTCTCAGTAGAGAGCGCTTTCCCAGCCTAGAGAGGATTGCCTTCCACGGCCGTCGGCGTGTTGTCGAAGATGACAGTACCGTGCTCGCGCGCCGGTGTGAGAGGAGCCGCGTTCTGCGCTCCCCCGCGCCTCTTCGTCCAGAACCATGCCCCGAACGCCGATCCGATGATGCCAGTAATGATCCCGAAGGTCCGTTTGTTCACGCCTGTGCCTCCTGCACCGTTGGCTTCGCAATCCGAGTGCCAGCGGCGGGCCAGCCCGGCACGGCCCGCCCTTTGCAAAACGCACCCACGTGAGACCTCGAGCCATTGCGCGGCGCGCACATAATCCGTGGCCCGGCTGGACGGCCGTCTGGTGGTTTACCGTCGGGTTGCTCATGATAGGGATGGCGGCCGGCTGCCGCCGGGGCGTTCCGGTCGTGGACTTGGGGCCCCGCCCTGCCGAGGCGCACGGCACCATCAGCGGCACCGTGCGAGGCCCCGGGAACAGCAGCTCCATTCAGGGCCGGGTGGTCGAGGTCGTCAATCTCGACACGAACGAGCGCCAGAGCGTCACCACGAACAATGCGGGCGGGTTCACGTTCAAAGTCAAACCGGGGAAATACCGCGTCGAGCTCACGCTCCTCGAAGGGGAAACCATCCTGAAGGGACCCGGCGTGATGAACGTGAACCAGAGCGACGTCGATGCCCACGCCGACTTCATCGTCGGAAGCGGCAAAGGCACGGGGGGCGCGGCCGCCCGGCCGCGGGGCCCGGCGTATCGCATGGATCTCGGGCTGGGCCAGCCGATGGCGTAAGAAGTTCCCTCCGGCCCCTCTCGTATACTCTGCGGATGAACTCGACAGAGCTGGGGCCGGCTGCCCGGCGCACCTATCTGTTCGTCCTCCTCTGCGAAGTCGTCGTCGTTACCCTCCTGTGGCTCGTCGGCCGCATCTACGGCTGACTCCTCATGCACCCCATCGACTGGCTCATCGTCGTCGTCTACATCACTTGGATCGTGTGGGACGGGCTGAGGCGCACGAAAGCGTCTACGGAGATCGAAGGCTACTTCCTCGCGAACCGCAGTCTTCCCTGGTGGGCCGTTGGCCTGTCGGTCATGGCCACGCAGCTGAGCGCGATCACGCTGGTCGGCACGACGGGACAGGGGTATGCGGACGGTCTTCGCTTCGTGCAGTTCTACTACGGGCTGCCGCTTGCGATGATCATCCTGTCGGTCACGCTGGTGCCGTTCTTCCATCGAGCCCGCGTGTTCACCGCATACGAGTATCTCGAACGCCGGTTCGATGTCC
>JACCXG010000179.1 GCA_013697225.1 Acidobacteriota bacterium | reverse complement strand
TTGGCAATTCCCCCGTCACCATGAGTGCAGCGTCCCGTCCCCTCTTCGGGCCACCGGCAGATACGCGCGATCGTAGGGAAAGGTCGCGGCCAGGCCCTGGTCGATCTCGACGCCGAGGCCGGGAGCCTCTCCGGGGTGCATGAAGCCGCGCTCGAATCGGTACGCGTGCGGGAACACGCGGTCGGTGTCAGCCGTGTGGGGCATGTGCTCCTGGATCCCGAAGTTGTGGACGCTGAGGTCGAAGTGCAGCGCCGCCGCCATGGCGATCGGGCTGAGGTCCGTGGCCCCGTGCGCCCCGGTCCGGACGTGGTGCAGCTCGGCCAGCCCCGCAATCCGTCGCAAGTGGCTGATGCCGCCGGCGTGCGCGACCGTGGCCCGGATGTAGTCGATCAACCCCTCCTGGATGAGCAGCTGACAGTCGAAGATCGAGTTGAAGACCTCTCCCGCGGCGATCGGGGTGGTCGTATGCTGCCGGATGATGCGGTAGGCCTCCTGGTGCTCCGCAGGCACGGGGTCCTCCATCCAGAAGAGGGCGTGCGGCTCGAGGGCTCTCCCGAGGCGGCCCGCTTCGATGGGCGTCAGACGGTGATGCACGTCGTGCAGCAGGAGCAGATCGAAGCCAAGCTCCCGGCGCAGGCGATCGAAAACTGACGGAACGAAGTCCAGATAACGCTCGGTGCTCCAGACCGTCTCCGGCGGCAGCCCCTTTTCGGCGGGCTCGTAGGGAGCATCATTCGTTGCAATCCCGTAGGCGTGTTCCAACCCGGGGACACCGCACTGCGCGCGGACCGCCGTGTATCCGGCCTCCGCCTGACGCCCCACGGCTGCAACGGTGTCATCTAGCGTCCGGCCGTTGGCATGGGCATATACCGTCACGGCCTCGCGCGACGCCCCGCCAAGGAGCTGATACACCGGCAGGTTTGCCACCTTACCGAGGATGTCCCACAAGGCCGTGTCAACCGCCCCAATCGCTGTCATGGTGACGGGGCCCCGCCTCCAGTAAGCACCCTTGTAGAGGTATTGCCAGGTATCTTCGATGCGCCGTGCATCACGTCCGATCAGCAACGGCGCCACGTGATCCCGGAGGTAACTGGCCACAGCCAGCTCGCGGCCGTTCAGTGTGGCGTCGCCGAGGCCGTGCACGCCATCCTCTGTGACGAGCTTCAGCGTCACGAAATTGCGCCCCGGAGAGCAGACGATGACCTGCGCGTCGACGATGCGCATGGACGACTACCTGAGCGGCCCTGCCGGGCGGATCACCGACGGAGTTCCTCGAGCGAGACCTCGGCGCCGTTCCGCTCCTTGCTCAGTTGTGCCGCGGTCATGAACTCGAACACCTCAATCGTCTCGGCGACATCGACAGGCGGCTTGCCGGTGTGGAGGAACTCCGCCGTCGCACGCACCAGTCCGTCGTTGCCGCCGGACCCGATCACCGTCGCGGTGGAACTCGTCCCTGTCACAGTGAGCAACGGCAGCTTCGGGTCCGCTTTGGGAATGCCGTGGTACACGCCGGTTCGTCCGTCCTTCCACCGGCAGGTCGTCACGTCCGCCTCTCCTTCCATTTTCCTGGTCAGGCTGACGCACCCCTTCCCCATGACGGCATACAGAGCCTCCACGCCGTGGATCCCGTAGTAGAACAGGTCGGGGTGAAACTCGATGGGGTTCAACAGGTAGGTGGCCCGCACACTGGTGATCTTCCCGAGGGCGCGGTTCTCACGCAGCGGCGCGATCTCGGGATGAAACCGGACCGTCGAGGCACTGAAAAACGGCGTCCCCGTATCCTTCGCGAGCCTCGCGATTCGATGCACGTCGTCCAGGCTGGCGGCGAGCGGCTTGTCGATGAAGACACGCTTGCGCGCCTTGAACACGGGAGTTGCCTGCGCGAGGTGGGGGCGTCCGTCCACGCTCATCAGGAGGACCACGTCCACTTTCGCAAGCAGGGTGTCGATGCTGTCCACGATCTCGACGCCGTGCTCTTCCTGAATGGTCTTCGCGAAACCCTCCAGGCGGTTGGCGCTCAGCGGGAGGTCGGGGCTCCCGCCCTTATAGGCGGCGACCACGCGGACCTTCCACTCGGGATGGGAGTG
>JACCXG010000163.1 GCA_013697225.1 Acidobacteriota bacterium | reverse complement strand
ATGGTATCCCGGACCAGGTTCGTGCCCGTGTTGGTGACCGTCACCGTCACGCCCGGGATCACGCCTCCTCCCGCGTCGCCGACGCTCCCCGAGATCTGGCCGGTCAGCCCCTGTGCGTCGAGCCCGTCGATGGTGCCTCCGCCCATCAGCAGAGTACCCGCCAGTACGATCGTGCGTAGCCGCATGTCACTGTCCTCCTGCAGTTGCCTGGAACATCCGCCCTGCCGCGAACGGCGGCGGACAGCCATACGGGCCATCACAGGCCCGCGGCTCTTACTTGATGACCTCGGACGGCACGATCGGCTTGCCTTCCCAGAGCCACTGTCCGTCCGTCCCGCGGGTGAGGGCGCGCGAAGTGCTCCCCGGGACCGCGGGCCGATCGACTTTCGGCAGCCACCGCGCGAGATCCCGGATGGTGCCGCGGCGTGATGCATCCTTCGCAAGGTTGGTCCACTCGTTGGGATCAGCCCTGCGGTCGTAGAGCTCCTCGGAGCCGTCGGCGTAGCGGATATAACGCCAGTCCTTCGTCCGTACCGCGTGGTTGCCCTGATTGGCGGTCGTGATCGCCGGCTGCGTCCGCCTGGCACCGCGCAGCTGCGGGACGAGGCTCCGCCCCTCGAGGCCGCTGCGGGCCGGCAGCGACGCCAGCTCGACCAGCGTCGGGTAGAGGTCCAGGAGCTCGACGGGATCGTTGACGTCGCGCCGCGGAACACCAGGACCGGCCATCACCAGCGGCACATGCGTCGAACGCTCCCACAGGGTGTTCTTGCCGGAAATCTCCTTTTCTCCCAGGTGATAGCCGTGATCGCCGAACGCCACGACAATGGTGTTCTCGTCGAGGCCGGCTTCCGTGAGGGCGGCCAGCACTCTGCCGAACTGCGCGTCGACGAAGCTCGTTCCGGCCAGGTATGCCCTCACGAACGGCTCTTCCTCCTTGAACTTCTCATACCAGGACAGCCGCGGCTCAGGGAGGATCCAGTGCAGGTTCCAGGAGAACGGGGGCGTGTCCTCGCGGTCGCCGCCCTTGAGCGGGGGGAGGATCGCCTTGCCGGCCGGAATCCGATCGAACCACTTCTGCGGCGCGAAGATCGGCACGTGCGGCAGGCTGAAGCCGACCGCCAGGAAGAAGGGCTTGTCGCGGGACATCCCGCGAATCTGCTGGATTGCGGCGTCAGCGACCTTGTAGTCTCCGTGGTCCTCGTCGCGCTCCGGAAAGGGTCCCCAGTCCATCACCGTCGCCAGGCTGGCCGGCGTTTCCGGCGGCAGGACGCCACCAGCGACACGCGCGGTCGGCCGGGCGCCCCGCCCTGCATCGATCCACCTCTGGAACTCACGTTCCCGGAACTCCGGCTCGAGAACGTGGAAGATCTTGCCGACGGTCGCCGTCTGGTAACCGCGCTCCGTGAAGTAGCCCGGCAGGTTCACGTGGTCGCGCAGCCCGGGATGGTTGGCGAGCGCGGTCCTGACCGACGGCTGGAGTGCGTAGATGCCCGTCGTCGAGGGTCGAAGCCCCGAGAGAAAGCTCGCCCGCGACGGATTGCAGAGCGGCGCCTGCACG
Source organism: Acidobacteriota bacterium (assembly GCA_013697225.1). GTDB lineage: Bacteria > Acidobacteriota > Vicinamibacteria > Vicinamibacterales > 2-12-FULL-66-21 > JACCXG01. The sequence continues at coordinate 5,292 of JACCXG010000163.1, read as the reverse complement.
TGGGCGCTCGTGAAATTGGCGCCTCGCCTGGCGACCGAGTCGAATGCCGGCGTGTGGGCCTGCGGATGGCCCTTCGTCGCACCTGTCCAGTCGTTCAGGTCGTCGAACACGACGAACAGCACATTTGGCGGCCCTGAGCGAGCGCGTGCGCCTGCCGGCTGCTGCGCCTGGGGCCGCCCGGCCTGCATGAACACGGCCGTCAAAAGCCCGGCGATCAGTGCTGGCGTGAGCGCCAATCGGCGTTTATTCGTCATACAGCGTCTCCGTCCGTTCAAAGCACGAGGTCCGTCACGAAATGCAAGCCCGTATGCTGACATGAAAAGGAGGTGGGTCGATCACCGCCTGGACGAACGTTCCGCACGTCCATGGACAGGCCGCGCACCACGGCGATCTGGAGGGACGGGAGGGAATCGAACCCTCGCATGGCGGTTTTGCAGACCGCCGCGTTACCACTTCGCCACCGTCCCATCTGTTCGGTTCCGACGACTGTCGCGTACAAGCAAAATCAAGAGGGCTGGCGCATTTGCGTCGACTGCGTTCGTGTCCCCCGCCGCGCTTCAGCCGCGCAGCCCGTACAGGCTGGGACTCCAGCTGTACACGGTACGAGCCGCCATGGCACGTGACCTCGACGGCACGGCTGAAGCGTATCTCAGGCCTGGACTACCCTCTGCAGAGCATTGCTGACAGCGCCGAGTATGTGAAGCGGTGCTCCTCAAATAGACCCGGCGCCACTCCCCCGCGGCACTCTCACCTCCGAGGAAACCCCGGATCTGCCTTGATCTCGCGAATCTGCAGAACGTGACGTTGTTCGTGCGTCGAGATCAGCAACGCCCATTGGTAGGCATCGCATCCCTGCCGGTCCACGACACGGCTCCGGAGATCGTCTGTCGTGGTCTTCACATACTGCAGCAGTCTGGCGTGCGCGTCCCGGTACGCAGCCAGACCGGCCTGCAGATCGCGAATCTGCCCCTTCGGTGTCTCTGACGGGATGGCGGCTTTCCGATCGGCGCGGCTGATGCCGTACCACAGGATGTCCGCATCGCTGCACGAAAGCGGCCGCTGGAACGGCGGAGACTTCACGGCGCGCTGGAGGTCCTCCCAGTCCGGGCATCGATGAGGACGCGTGCAACGTCAATCACGGGCACGCTCCTGTTGCCGTATGTTGCGCCCGCTCCATCCGGCGGCACCGGACCGGCCTGGGCACGCCCTTCGGGCGTCATGTCCTCCAGGCGGTGGGAGACCGCGGGTCCGGCAGGTAAACACAACAGGTGCCAGTACGAATCGTACCGCCAAGATGGTCCGCCAGCCGTGTATCGTGCTTCTGGATTCTGGTCAGCGCGTTGCGCACCGCCCGTGTCACGGCACTTCTCGCACGCTCGGAAGAGGAGCCGGCACGTCTGTGACGGCCTCCCAGCCCGACAGCCCTGGATAGCTCGCGCATCAGGATGTCGTGCTCGATTTCCGCCTGGGCTGCACGCTCCAGTTCTCCGAGCGCCACCGCCGTTGCGCGATCCTCCTCAATCTCTGTCAGCCGGCGGCGGTAGGCCGCTCTGGCGCGCGCGTCCAGCAGCTCGCCGGAGTCCCCTGCAGGAAACCTCATGGGCAGATCGGGAGCACGAACCGTAGCCGGTGCTCTCTCGAGTGCGACCAGATCCATCACGTGGAACTCGCGCCCCGGCTCGGCGAGGAGTCGCGACAGGTAGCGCATCCCCTTCGAATCCCGCACGCGGGTGCCGCGCCCCTCGAAAATCACGGACCAGTCATCCCCTTCGCGACGGAAGGCGTTTCCGGCAGGCTTACGGGGGTCGGCGATCGGGGCGGTCGGCCCTCCCGGGCCACCGCGTTGGCCAGCGCCCATAGCGGCGGAGGCCACAGCTGCCTGAGACGTGGCACCAATGCGTTCGAACGTCGTGCAGGCCACGCTGAACTCGAGACATGCGGGTCCCTCCTGCCCCTCAGCCCGGAGCGCGTGACCGAGACCCATCCGGGCGAGGGCGGTCTCATGCGGAGCGTTGATCTCGGTCCATTGGCGCACGGCGGCCGCAAACTCACGCCGTGCGTCGGCGGGATTGCCGTCCGCAAGCCGTACCAGGCCGCGGGCCAGCGTTGCGCTGGCGGCCATCCCGCTACTCTGAAAACGTGTGGCAATCTCTCCGAGCTCGTCGGCTGCCGACCGGGCGCACGTGAGATCGCCGGCCGCAATGGCGATCTCCACCTGTGCTTCGAGAAGGGGCGCACGACGGAGCTCCGTATTCGGCGGCCATTCCTTGGACGGCACCAGTGCCGGATGCTCGAGGGCGTCACAGATCGATGCGGCGGCCCCGGCGACATTGCCGCGCGCCAGTTGAATCAGCGCGAGTCCGGGCTGCGGATCCCATCCCGCACCGTGGGCGCCCAGGAATGCCTCCTCCGCACCCTGGAGATCGCCCCGCCGGAACCTGATGCGACCCAGTTCGGTGAGCGGCCACCCGAGCTCACGCCGCAGGTATGGACGAAGCTCCTCGCATGCAACGAGGGCCTCCCGCTCTGCCTCCGCGCAGCAACCGCGCAGCCTGAGGATCTCCGCGCGGTGGACGCGGCAGCGTCCATGGAGGCTTCCGACCGGCTGGCCCTGGTGCCAGCGCTCCATCGCCTCGGTCCATTGCTCGGCAAGGTCGTACTGCCCGAGTGCCTGAAACGTGCAAACGAGCTCGCAATAGACTACGCCCGTCGAGAGCGGATCGACTTCTCCCGACACAGTGGCCACGGCCGCTTCGTTGAGCCGTTCGAGGCCCTCCGTGACCTCCCCCTGCAGGATCAGACTTCGCGCCTCGGCCAGGCGGCCGAGGGCAGCCGCCGCGGCGTCGCGCCCCGTACCGACATCGATCGCCTGGCGAGCCCACCGGCGGGCACTGACGAAATCCCCTGACAGGAGGCGTTCGTAGCTGCGCACCACAGCCAGCCAGGCACGCACTGGTGTCCTCTCCGCAACGTCGAGCAGCCCCTCTGCCCGGCTGAGCCAGCCACGAACCGGCGCCAGCAGCGCCGTATCGAAGAGCAGGTGCATCGCGACCCGGACGGCGGCCCCCGCCGCCGCACCGGAATCGCCCCGCTCCAGGCCCGCCGCATACGCGCGCTCCCACGCTTCGATTGTGACGTCGAGATGCCCGGTGGCGTACGCCACACCTGCCAGCAGCGGTAGATCGGCGCCCCCGAGCGGAGTGCCCGCGTCCGCTTCGGTGAGTAGCTCGTAGGCGTGCGGCCAGTCCCCGATGGCCAAGGCGGCGCGCGCCCGTTCGAGGGGAGTGGCTCCAGTGGCGTGCTGCATTGCGCTCCATCGAGGCGCCGCCCGGACGCGGGTGCCTGCCTCGGTTGTAACCACCGATGTTCCCCGCCGTGACGCCCCTTGTCACGCCTCAGGAGATGAACAGGGCCCGATCGCTCCTGTGGAGGGAATGATAATGCGACCACCAACCCTGCAGCGTGCGCGTGTGAATGGCGCCGACCTGGAATTCGACGTCACCGGGAAAGGAGAAGCCGTGTTGCTCATCAGTCCGGTCCTGGCTGACGGCTTCCTGCCGCTGCTGACGGAGCCGGCCCTGGCCGGCAGCTACCGGCTGATCACCTATCACAAGCGCGGATGGGGGGGCAGCACGCACACTCCTGGGCCGGTGAGCATTGCGGATCATGCGGCGGATGCTGCCGGACTCCTCGATCACCTCGGGGCACGTCACGCCCATGTCGTGGGGCATTCCAGCGGCGCCGCCATCGCCGTACAGCTCGCCCTCATGCACCCGGGGATCGTCCGCACGCTGGCACTGCTGGAGCTGTCCCTTCTCTCTGTCCCAGGCGCTGCACGGTTGCTGGAGAAGGCCGCGCCTGCGTTCGAAGCCTATGCCGCAGGCCACCACGACAGGGCGGTGGCGCTGTTCTTGAGCGCGGTGAGCGGCCTTGACTGGGACACGTGCCGAACACTGCTGGACAGCCGTGTTCCGGGGGCCGTGACTGGAGCGATCGAGGATGCCGATACGCTTTTTGGCAGCGAACTACCGGCGCTCAGCGCCTGGACGTTTGGCCCGGATGAGGCTGGAGCGGTTTCCCGGCCCGTCCTGTCGGTGCTGGGCACCGAAACCGAGCCCCTGTGGACCGAGATCGCCGCGTGCCTTCGCCTGTGGCTCGCTCAGGTGGAAGAGTGCAGGATCGAGGGGGCCGGTCACCTCCTGCATGTTCAACAGCCGGAAGCGGTTGCTCAGGGGCTCGCCGGATTCTTTGCACGTCACCCCATCAACGCCGGCTGAGGCACCTCGATGTCCCCCGTACGCACAATCACGCCGGTCCACGACCGTCAGCATGGCGCATCGACAACGCCCTGGCCCTCACCCTCTTCCGGGTGAGGGCCCAACGACTACCTGAAGGTCAGTCGTGCGACTCGGTGATCTCGTCGAGAGCGTCTCCGGCACGATCAATGGCGTTTTTCACCTCTTCGAGCCTCTCCGCATCGGCAGAAGCTGACTCTTCGCGCAACTCGTCGATCTCGATGGCGATATCATCCAGATCGCTGGCAATCCTCTCGACCTTCCGTGACGGCATGGGTTCCTCCGACGGCGTTCGTAGCCGTCCATCGTACTGGTCCCGGTGCGCGACGGAGCGCTTCACTTCTGTAAAATTTTGCACTTACTGCGGAGCTTGCGGCCCTCTGAGCACCTGACGGGCCGCTGCAGCCCAGGGACGACCGATGATCTCGTTCGACACGCAGCGGAACCCAGAGACCAGGGAGACCGGCGTCCACACTCTGGCGCAGCGCAACAGCGCCGTCGACGCATTTCGCGGCTTCGTGATGCTCCTGATGATGGCCGAGGTGCTGCGACTATCACGGGTGGCCGAAGCCTTTCCGGAGGGCCGGCTCCTCGCGTTCCTCGCGTTCCACCAGACGCACGTGCCCTGGGCCTGGCTCTCGCTGCACGACCTCATTCAGCCCGGTTTCTCGTTCCTCGTGGGTGTGGCCCTGCCGTACTCACTCGCGCGGCGCCTGGCCCAGGGGGGCACCGATGGACGGTTGTTCGCCCGCGCACTGTGGCGCGCCCTCATCCTGATCGCGCTGGGCATCTTTCTCCGCTCGATTGGCCGCGAGGGCACCAACTTCACCTTCGAGGACACGCTGACGCAGATCGGCCTCGGCTATCCCTTCCTGTTCCTGCTCGCCTCGCGCTCGTCACGCACCGTCTGGACGGCCCTCGGCCTCGTGCTCTTCGGATACTGGCTCGCGTGGGCGCTGTACCCCGTTCCCGGGGCCGGCTACGACTACCAGGCCGT
>JACCXG010000147.1 GCA_013697225.1 Acidobacteriota bacterium | reverse complement strand
TGCAGGCTTACCCGCCGGAGCATTTCCGCGGCATCATGGCCGCCTCCCGTGACCAGTCCGAGTGGGATCGCCTGGTCTCAGACGTGGACTGGGCCGTCCTCTCGTCCCCCAGGCCCAATCAGCTGTCGGGGCACGGCCGCTTCCCTCCGGAGGAGTGGAGCACGGTGTCCCGTGACGATGCGGTCGAGATACTGGCGCGGAAGCTGCCGGGGGGCAGGGGCCAACTCCCAACGCCCAACCAATCAGAGGCTCCGAGAAACTTCAGCCATCTCCCGAGGAGGCTCGAACAGCCTCGGTTGGGAGTTGGGAGTTGGGCGTTGACACGGTAGCGCTATCGATCACTTGAGGGAATCTAGAAGGCGGGACGTGTGACGGTGACCGTGAACGCCGCGCGTCCGAGCTTGCCGCGCGTGTTCGACGCCCAGCAGCTGACAACCGTCGTTCCCACCGGGAAGCTCGAGCCCGAGCGGGGCAGGCAGTACGCCGCCCGTTTGCCGTCTTTCTCGTCGGTGGAGGTGACCGTGAACGTGGCTGGTGCGCCTGCCTCCGAGGTGGCCTCGACCTTCATGTCGTCGGGCGTGGTCACCACGGGCGCTGCGGCGGTCTCCGCGTCAGTCGGGATGCGGTCGCTGCAGTCCCCGTTCGGGCACTCGTTGACGTCGAAGCACCCGACGTAACCCGTGCCGGCGAAATCGGGCGGACACTCGCCGCACACGCGGGACCCTGGCGTGTTCTTGCACGACGCCAGCTTGTGGCATCCGCCGTTGGCGCTCGCGCACTCGTTGACATCGGTGCAGCCCTTCTCGGGAGATCCGTAGAACCCCTCCTGGCAGAGGCCGTCCTTGGCCCCCCCCTGCGCGGCCGCGGCGGATTGCGCGGGAGCCTGGTGCGCGGCCGGATTCCAGGATCCGAAGCCCATGCTCAGCAGAGTGACGACCGCGATGCCGGCGGCCGATTGAACTGTCCAGCGGGAAAGGATGGTGCGTGCCATAGAAGTCGATTTTAGCCCATTCTCCAGGATCCCGCCGTGCTCCAGACCCTACACATGGGCTGGAGGGGCAGGATGGGGTCAACGGCTGTATGATGCGCCGGACCTCCTGCGTCTCCATCTCACGCACCCATGAACCCGACCACTCTCGCACTGCTCTCCCTTCTGCCAATCGTGGTCGTCGGGATCTTCATGGTGGGACTGCGGTGGCCCGCGAGCCGGGTGATGCCGCTTTCCTACATCACTGCGGTCGGGCTTGCGGTGGGCGTCTGGGGAGTCGGGATGGTCCAGGTCGCCGCGGCCACGGTGAACGGCCTCATCATCGCGCTGACCCTGCTGTACATCGTGTTCGGCGCGATCCTGCTGCTCAACACCCTGCAGGAGAGCGGGGCGCTCCGCACGATCCGTCAGGGGTTCACGAGCATCACGGCGGACCGCCGCGTACAGGTCATCATCGTGGCCTGGCTGTTCGGCTCGTTCATCGAGGGCTCCGCCGGGTTCGGCACGCCTGCCGCTGTGGCGGTCCCCCTGCTCGTCGGACTTGGGTTTCCCGGGCTCGCCGCCGTCACTGCCGGCATGATCATCCAGAGCACGCCGGTCTCGTTTGGCGCCGTCGGTACCCCGATCCTCGTGGGCGTGAGCAGCGGGCTGGCCAGCGACGCCGGCGTGCAGTCGTTTGCCGCGGCGTCGGGAGGAGACTGGCCGGCGTTCCTGCGGGCCATCGGCGTCAAGGTCGCGACCCTCCACATGATCGCCGGCACCCTCGTTCCGTTGATCGTCGTGGTGGTGATGACCCGCTTCTTCGGCCCGCGCAAATCAGCCGCCGAGGGTCTCAGGGTCTGGAAATTCGCCCTGTTTGCCGCGTTCGCCATGACGGTGCCCTATCTCGCCGCGGCGTACCTGCTCGGTCCTGAGTTTCCAAGCCTGTGCGGAAGTCTCGTCGGCCTGGCTGTCGTCGTGACAGCGGCGCGCCGCGGTCTGCTCGTGCCTCCACCCGAAGAGGCATGGGATTTCGCCCCGCGCGAGACGTGGCCACGCGACTGGTCCGGTACCCTGGAGGTGCGCGACGTCGGCCACACGCACGGCTCCATGGGCATGTTCAAGGCCTGGTCGCCATATCTGATTGTGGCAGGCCTGCTGTTGCTCACACGCCTCCGCGCCCTTCCGTTCGGGGCCTGGCTCCAGTCGGCGGTCGTAAGCTGGCCCGACATCTTCGGCACGGGGATCTCGGCCTCCGTCCAGCCGCTGTACCTGCCCGGGACGATGTTCATCGTCACCTCGCTGGTGACGTACCTTCTGCACCGTCCCGATCCGGCCGCGTACCGCCAGTCCTGGGCGACGTCGCTGCGCGTGACGACCGCCGCCTCCGTGGCGCTGGTCTTCACGGTGCCGATGGTGCAGGTGTTCATCAACAGCGGCGGGGGAACCGCCGGTTACGCGCGGATGCCGATTGCACTGGCAGACGGCGTGGCGGCGCTCACCGGTTCGGCATGGCCGCTCGTCGCCCCGTTCATCGGCGGGCTTGGCGCGGCAGTCGCCGGCAGCAACACGGTGAGCAACATGATGTTCTCGCTGTTCCAGTTCGAGATGGGGCAGCGCATCGCCGTGGACCCGACGTGGATTGTTGCGCTGCAGGCTGTTGGCGGGGCGGCAGGCAACATGATCTGCGTCCACAACGTCGTCGCGGCCTCTGCCGTGGTGGGGTTGCTCGGGCGGGAGGGCACGGTGATTCGCCTCACCATGCTGCCCTTCGTCTACTATGCCCTCCTGTCAGGGGCCGTCGGCTACTCGATCCTGACGTACCGCGAGCGCGGCCTGCTGAACGTGGGGACGGTCATCGTCTTGATCATTGCCGCCGTGGCGGTCTTCGTGATCGCCCGCTATGGCGGCCGGTCCGGCGACGTTGCGCCAGAGGCCACTGTGTCCGGGCGTTGAGGGGGCTGACGGCCGGGAGGGCCGATCCCTCTGCTCAGCGGGGATCCGCAACGCGAATGCCCGCCGGGCCGCCGCTGACCTTCAGCGGCGCCGCTGCCGTCAGCCGCCGCCCGTCGAACCCGAAGACCTGAATCTCACCCTCCACCATGCACTGCACGAGCAGCGTGCGGTCGTCGCGGCTCCAGACGACCCCCTGGCACCACCGGCCCACGGGCGCTTCCGCCACAGGGGCAAGCTTCCGGCCGGCTATACGGAACACGCGCACCCGACCCGCGGGATTGAAGAAGGGGGAGGATGCCGGCGCATTCGTTCCGTCCATCACGGTCACGGCCACATGACTGCCATCAGTCGAGATGGCAATCCCCTCGGCGATCGGCCCGACTGCGATGTGGTCGACAGCGCGCGGCGGATCCAGGCCGAGGTCGATGATGCTGATCACGTCCGCCCCGCCCGTGGCTCCTGCGCCGATGTGCGCGGCGACGGCAACGTTGCCCGCGGGCGAGACCTGGATGCTGTAAGGCTTCAGGCCGGCCGCAAGGTCCCGCTTCGAGTAGGTCACGCTGGTGCCATCCACCGCGAGCAGGGAAATCAGGCTGTCGTTGTTGCGGGTCACCAGCGCGGTCCGCCCGTCGCGTGTGAACGCCACGCCGCACGGTCCGCTGTCGGGCGCGCCGAGATCCACCTTTCCGGCGGCTTTCAGCACATTTCCGCTGATCGTGAAGACGGAGACGGTCCCCTCCAGCCGGTTTGCGACAAGCGCCAGCGTTCCGGCGGGGTTGATGGACACTGCCGAGGCCCCCTGGCCCGCCTGCAGCGTCTGCAGGACTCTGGCCGGAGACGCCTTGAGGTCCACGACGGTGAGCGTGTTGTCGGGAACGGTCTTCGTTGAATCGGCAGGATCGAGCTTCGTTGCGGCCGTCACGAGGGCGAACGACTCGTCGCGCGCGATCGCGACGCTCTCCGGCGGCCCGACAACCGATGTCGGCACCGGGATCTCGCCGAGGATCCTTGGCGGAGAGACACCAAGGTCGATGACGGTAATCGTGTCCGGCGGCGGATTCGGGACGACTGTCGTCACGCCGTCCACAAGCCGGACCTTCGAATCGTTCGCGGAGACGACAATCTGCGCTGCCGCCGTGCCGAGGGTGAGTGGGGTGGCGGCGAGGGCCAGGAGGAGCGCGCGGCATCTGAGCATGGTGAAGATAAGCATGGAAATGCCAAAATTGCCAAGAATGCCAAGAGTGCCAAAAATGGCACGAGGTGGGTGATTCGCCGTTGGGTGCTGGGGGGTGACGGGTCATACTTTGCGCATGGCTCCACCGACAGTCGTTGTCACGGCACC
>JACCXG010000112.1 GCA_013697225.1 Acidobacteriota bacterium | reverse complement strand
GCCGATGCGAATGCCGGCAAGCCGCGCGGGCGCCGGCGTGAAGCGGCCGCCCTCGTTGATCAGGATCTCCAGCCCTCCCGGACCGGCGCGAAGCAGATCCAGATCGCCATCGCCGTCAAGATCGAAGAGCGTGACCGCGCCCACGGAACCGGGTGCGGAAGCCGTTGTGTCGGCCTTGGGGAGGAAGGTGTCACTTACCTCGGAGAACGTGAGGTCAGGCGGGGCGCCGTCAACGAGCTCGGGCTCCGCCCCGGTGGAGGCAAGCGCCTCGCCGTATCTTCCCTGGCCCAGGTAAGTCTGCGAGTAGGTGACGCCGTAAGCGGAGTCCCGCAGCGTTTCGAAGCGCTGCATGGCCTGCCGCCCATCTTCCGTCTGCCCGGCCCGTGTGAGCGCCAGGGCTCTGTTGTAGGCAGCAGTGACGTTGTACGGCTCCGCGGCAAGCGCTTCCTCGAACGGCACGAGCGCTTCCTGGAACTGCCGTTGCTGCAGATGGATTTGCCCGAGATGGATGCGGGCGCCCGCGTCCGCAGGATCGAGTTCGAGCACCCGGCGGAACGCGGCGGCGGCGGCTTCGAGATCGTCTTCCGCACGGGCAATCAACCCGAGCACGAAGTGAGCGTTGGGCGTGTCGGGCAGCAGCTCCGCCGCCTGGCGCGCCTCCGGGAGGGCCGCCGCCGACTCTCCTGCATAGAGCTGCGCAATAGCCAGGTTCAATCGTGCGATGGCCAGTCCGGGAGCCAGGCCGAGTGCCTCCTGGAAAAAGCGGTTCGCGCCCGGGTAGTCGAACTGCTCCAGGTGGGCGACCCCGATGTTGTTCGCGCGGTACGCACGCTCCCGCTGCGCAAAGGCGCCCTCCTGAAACCGGCCTGCAAGCGGACCCTGGGTACAGAGCAGCAACACAGCCAGCAACACAGGGGCAGTCGCGCGCGTCATCGCAGGGCTCCCGTCCGCGTAATACCTTTTCCTTCGACGATGGTGATCGATGAGCCGGGGGGGGCGCCGGGCAGGCGCTCCGTCCGGCCGTTCGGCCAGACCACCTCGATTCCCGTCACCTTGGCAGAGGTGCCGAGGCCGAACGTGAGCGGCAATTCGCTCTGTGAGAGATAGCTCGATCCGGTCTTGACCATCTGCCAGGGGAATGGCGAGCCGTCCCGCAGCACACGCACCCTCGCGCCGATCGCGTCCCGGTTGGACGCGGTGCCGGCGAGGGTGATGCGGATCCTGCCGTGTGTCGCGCCATCGTTCCGCAACAGCCGCGCAGGGCCGTTGTTCGTCGTGAGCAGGAGGTCGAGGTCGCCGTCATTGTCGAAATCGCCGTATGCCGCACCACGGCCCACCACCGGGGTGGCAAGAGCCGCGCCCACGCGGCCGCTGACGTCCTCGAAAGCTTTGCCTCCAAGGTTCCTGAAGAGGAGCGGCGGCTGCGCATGGCTGATCGTGGGCTGCACCTTCTCGATATCGTCGGCGACATGCCCGTTGGCGCCGAAGATATCCGGGAGGCCGTCGAGGTCCGCGTCGAAGAAAAAGCAGGCGAACGTAAGGCGCAGCCGCGAAGCCCGCCCGATTGTGGACCGCGGCGCCTCGTCGGTGAAGAGACCGTTCCCTTCGTTTCGGTACAGGGCCATCATCTCAGTCGAGAAATTGCCGATCACGAGGCTCTGGCGGCCTGAGCCGTCGTAGTCCGCCGCGTCGACGCCCATGCCCGCGCGCGCCACACCGGCATCGTTGAACGCGACCCCCGCGACCACAGCCACATCCTTGAACGTGCCGTCACCGTTATTGTGGTACAGCCGGTTCGGCACCGTATCGTTCGCGCCGAAGAGGTCGAGCAGGCCGTCACCGTTGTAGTCCAGCACGGCAACTCCGAGCATCTTGTTATTCGTGTCGAAGAGACCCGCCTTGCGCGTGACGTCTTCGAACGTGCCGTCTCCCCGGTTGCGATAGAGTGTCGGGCTCTGTCCCTTGTAAAGCTCGGGCGTGCAGTAGGATTTGTTCTTGCCGTCGAGCGCGCAGAACTTGTCGGTTTCCACCGACCACTCGACGTAGTTCGTGACGAACAGGTCCAGGCGCCCGTCCCGGTCGTAATCGAACCAGGCCGCGCTTGCCGAGAACCCCGGGTCACCCACGCCCGCCCTGGTGGTGACGTCCTGGAAGCGCCCTCCTCCCACGTTCATGAAGAGGCGATTCCGCCCAAGGGCGGTGATGTAGATGTCCGTATCGCCGTCGTTGTCGAAGTCCGCGGCCGCCACCCCGAGCCCATACAGCTCGATCGCCAGCCCGGAGGTCTTCGTGCTATCCGTGAACGTGCCATTCCCGTTGTTCCTGTAGAGCGCAAGCGTGCCCGGCGGGCGTTTGGCCCCGGGCCAGTCCATCGACTGCACCAGCAGGACGTCCTGCCATCCGTCGCCGTCCACGTCCAGAAAGGCCCCGCCTGCCCCCATGGTCTCAGGCATGTACTTCCTGCCCGTGGCGCCGCTGTTGTGGCGGAAGCGAATACCGGCGGCCGCCGTGACATCCTCGAACGCTATGGACAAGGGCGCTGTCGCTCCACCCCCGCCGGGCTTCTGACTCCCTGCCGC
>JACCXG010000087.1 GCA_013697225.1 Acidobacteriota bacterium | reverse complement strand
CCCATGCACCCAGTCCCTTTTCCTAGGATTATTCAGGCCGGGTGCAGAGGGGAAGGGAAACGGAGCCGCCGGGCCCGGGCCTACTCGGCCGGGAACCCCCGCGCGTGGCGCGGGCCTTCGAGAACCTCACGGCGAAGTTCCTGCGCGCGGGTATCAGCGCGCGCGCGGCCCTGCACTGGCTCCTCATGGACGCAGCGCTCGCCGCTGAAGACCTTCAGGCGGGCGTCACCATCACGCGCGTAGAACTCGCAGCGCCACTGCCCCTCGCGCCAGAAGGGTGACCGCTCAGGAGAGTTTCGGCTTTCCTGGAGAACTTTCCGCAGCAGGTTATCTTCCATCGCTTTTCGTTCGTCAGATGATTTCGGACCCATAGGCGTAGAAACGAAGCAGAAGCAAAACTCTACATCCTGGATCCGGAATCTAACAGGGGTGTGACTTACATTTCTTATAATAGGGCGTACGACTGCCGTGAAGGCTGCTTCAGCCCCCGCCGGCCATCACCGCCTGCTTCAGGTCCGACACTTCACCGTCTGCGGGTATCGGGGCTATCGCCGGCCGCTGTTATTCTGCGCAGAAACGGTCAGTTGGGCCTCGGGACTCTCCTTGTACCCGTACCGGATGGCCTTGGCCCGGAGCGTGGCGGGGGCTTGTATATGGATGGGGCCGCTGTAGAGCTGCCACCGGGCCGTCGGGCCCTCCTCGGTCGTGTAGCCGATGGATGCCCCCTGGGTCGGCACGTACACCACAATCTCCTGAAATTCGCCTGAATCGAGCGGGAGCCCGCGGGCGGGAGCTTCCGTAGACGTTCTCGAGACGAAATACGGCAGCGCCGTTTCCGGCTGCACACCGCCGGGCCACATCCGCGCGATCATCTCCGGCTCGTTTATCAGGCCCTGATCCCCGACCGCCTCCATCCAGGCGGTCACTGCGTGCCGCATCCGTTCGAGAGTCTTACGATGCGAAACGTCCGACGCGAGGTTCTCGACCTGATGAGGATCGGCCTGCGTGTCATAGAGCTCCTCCGGGGGCTTCGAGGAACGCATCCAGAGCGCCGCTGCACCGGTCAAGGCGTGTTGCGCGTGGAGCCGCAGGAGCTCCTGCATGATGACGCTCTGGTTCCGGTACGGGATGAACCCGGCGTACGGCACCTCCGGCAGGAAGTTCCGGATGTAGAGGAACCGGCCGTCCCGTGCCGACCGCATCATGTCGTATTCGATGTCCATGCGATCGCGCGCGGCGAAGACGTACTCTGGCTGCGGCGCCTCGCCGGGACCGACGAGCGACCGTCCCTGAAGGTGCGCCGGCACGTCGACACCCGCCAGCGACAGCACCGTCGGGGCGAGGTCGATGAAGCTGACCAGCGAATCGCTTTTGGTCCCCGCGGGAATGGCAGGTCCCAGCGCCGGGGACGGACGGATCATCAGCGGCACGTGCAGGCCCGAGTCGTACAGCGAACGCTTGGCGCGGGGCAGCCCGTCGCCGTGGTCGCTCCAATAGAACACGATCGTGTTCTCGGCGAGGCCATCCGCCTCGAGGGCGGCGAGGATCTCCCCGACCTGCCGGTCCATCTCCGCGATGTTGTCGTAGTGCCGCGCCAGATCCTCCCGGACGAGCGGCGTGTCTGGATAGTACGGCGGCACACGCACGGCCGAGGGATCCGTGACAAGAGGCTTCTTCCGTTCGGCGCTTCCCGGGAAGATCCGGCTCTCGTGCGTGACCTCGAGGTTGAACACCGAGAAGAACGGCACGTCATTCGATCCCCGGTTCCGCCAGTGCGCTTTCGGGCCCTGGTCGTCCCAGATGGTGAACGGTACGCCGAACTGGTAGTCGGTCTTCGCGCGATTGCTGGTGTAGTACCCGGCCGCGCGCAGATACTCGGGGAACGCCTTGACATAGAAGGGCGGTACGGCGAGGTAGGGGCCTGGCAACTCGGGCACACGGTCCTCGGTGGTCCGCATGTGCTGCGCGCCGATGGCCGTCTGATACATGCCGGTGATGATCGCAGCGCGGCTGGGGGCGCACACCGGGGCCGTAGTGAACGCCCGGGTGAACGTGATTGACCCCTGTGCGAGGCGGTCGAGATTCGGCGTGCGCGCCAGCGGGTCGCCGTAGGCCCCGAGCCGCGGACTCATGTCCTCGTTCGAGATCCAGACGATATTGGGGCGCCGGCCCTGCTCAGCAGACCGGACGGCTGGTGCCTGGATGACGCCCCGGCCGTACTCGGTGATTTTGCCTGTAGTGACGGGGCGCCAGGGGTTTGCGGCGCCCCCGGCACCGAGGGTCAGGCCCAGGCAGAACAACGCGATCCAGGATGGCTGCAGTGGCATGGGCGGATACTGGCACGACCGTGGATCCTCCGCAACCCTCTCCGTAGGGGATACGGGCCCGCACGTTGCATACTGGGCTGGTATGACCGTGATGCGCCTCGTGCTCGTGGTGATGCTCGTGGCAGTGTTCATGATTGCCGGTCGCGCCCTGCTGGGACTTCGGGGCGCCTACCGCTCCCGCAGGCGGCCCAGGTGAGGCGCATCGGTGGGCGGCCGGGAAGCGCCGTTCCTGTCCCGCTACAGCGGCGGACGACCCGGACGGGACACCTGCCATGAGATGGTCGACGAGGATCGGCACCTTCGCCGGAATCGGCGTGTACGTCCACGCCACTTTCCTGATCCTCATCGCCTGGGTGGCCTTCGCGCACTGGCAGGTGAGCCGGGACGTCGGGACGGCTGTGGCGGGCGTCGCGTTCATCCTGGCGCTGTTCGGCTGCGTCGTGCTGCACGAGTACGGACATGCCCTGACGGCCCGCCGCTTCGGGATCAAGACGCGCGACATCACGCTCCTGCCGATTGGGGGGATTGCAAGGCTCGAGCGGATGCCGAGCGACCCGCGTCAGGAACTGTGGGTTGCGCTGGCGGGGCCGGCGGTGAACGTCGTGATTGCCGCGCTGCTGTTCGTCGTGCTGCAGTTCACCGGGGCCCAGCCGCTCGACACGCTGTCGGTGACGGGGGGAGCGTTCCTGGAGCGGCTGATGGTCGTGAACATCTTCCTCGCGATGTTCAACCTGCTGCCCGCCTTTCCGATGGACGGCGGACGCGTGCTGCGGGCGCTGCTCGCCATCCGCATGGATTACGCGCGTGCCACGCAAACCGCCGCATCGGTCGGCCAGGGGATGGCGCTCCTCTTTGGCTTCGTCGGCCTGTTCACCAACCCGTTCCTCGTCTTCATCGCTCTGTTCGTCTGGATCGGCGCCGGGCAGGAGGCCACCATGACGCAGATGAAGTCGGTTCTGGAGGGGATCCCGCTCGAACGCGTCACCATCACCGACTTCCGGGCGCTGGGCCCGGAGGACTCGCTGGCCCGCGCTGTCGACCTGTTGCTCGACGGCGCTCAGCAGGATTTCCCCGTGATTGCCAGCGGCACTGTCGTGGGCATTCTCACGCGTTCAGACCTGCTGTCGGCGCTCGCCCGCCAGGAACAGGGGGTGCCGGTCGCCTCGGTGATGCGGCGGGATTTTGACGTGGCCGACGCCTCCGAAATGGTCGACGTCGTCCTGCAGCGGTTGCAGGGGCGCGACTGCCACACCATTCCGGTGCTTCGGCGCGGCGAGTTCATCGGTCTCGTCACCATGGACAATGTCGGAGAGTTCGTGAGCATCCAGGCGGCGGTCGGCTCCCGGGGGAAACGGACCGACCCCGCCGCGCCGCGGTCCGCCGGTCTGCGCCGGACCTCCTGACGCCACTTTCCTCGCCGGCTGTGGCAAGTACACCGCCGGACTTACGAACTGCAGGACAGCATCGAACAGCCAGCCCGGTGCCGCGCCCAGTCTGGTCTGCGCTGGGCATAGGCTTCGGCCCCCGGCTGCTCGTCGTAGGGCCGCCGCAGCACCTCCAGCAGCTCCGCAATCCCGGAGTCGTCTCCCGCCGCCGCCCGATCGATCGCCTGCTGCGCGAGGTAATTGCGCAGCACGTACCGGGGATTCGCGCTGTTCATGCGGGCCCGGCGTTCAGCCCCGGGCATCCCGTCCCGGCGGACCCGCGCAGCGTAGCGCGCCAGCCACTCGTCGAAGGCGGCCGCTTCCACGCGCAGCTTTTCCGGGTCGTAGAACGCCTCGCGCAGCGCTTCTACAGTGGGCGCGTCGAGGGGCACGTCGGCCAGGTTCCGGAAGAAGATCGTCATGTCGACTTCGGCACGCGCGAGCAGCACGTGCAGCCCCTGCATGAGTTCCAGATCCCCGTCTTCGCATTCCCTCAGCCCGAACTTGGAGGCCGCGGTGCCGCGCGTCAGGGTGGTGAGGTCGTCTACATAACGCTGCAGGCCCGCCTGGAGCGGATCCACGCTGTCGAAGGCGGGGACGAGAGCCTGTGCCAGCCGTCCGAGGTTCCAGTAGGCAACCTGCTCCTGGGCGCCAAACCTGTAGCGGCGCCCCATCGCATCCGTGGTATTCGGCGTCCATTCCGGATCGAAGTTGTCGATCCACCCGTAGGGGCCGTAGTCGATCGTCAGCCCGAGAATCGACATGTTGTCGGTGTTCATCACGCCGTGAACGAACCCCACCCGCATCCATCCGGCTACCATCACGGCCGTGCGTGCGCAGACCTCCTCGAACCACGCCGCCCTCAGGCGCTGCGCGTCCCCCTCGGCACCAGAGACGAGCTCGGAAAAGTCCCGCCGGATCGTGAAGTCGATCAGGCTGTTCAGCAGGGCCGCATCCCGGCGCGAGGCCGGCAGCTCGAAGTTGCCGAAGCGAATGAAGGACGGAGCAACGCGGCAGACGATGGCGCCCGGTTCCGGAGCCGGCCGGCCGTCGTAGAACATGTCGCGCATGACCCGTTCGCCGGTTCCCACAAGGCTGAGAGCCCGGGTGGTCGGTACGCGGAGGTGGTGCATCGCCTCGCTGCACAGGAACTCACGCACGGAGGAGCGCAGCACGGCCCGCCCGTCCGCTGTCCGCGAGTACGGCGTAAGCCCCGCACCTTTGAGCTGCAGCTCCCAGCGCTCCCCGGCGCTGTTGATGACCTCTCCAAGCGTGATGGCCCGCCCGTCCCCGAGCTGCCCGGCCCAATGGCCGAACTGGTGCCCGCCGTAGTTGGCCGAGTAGGGCTCCATGCCCTCCAGGAGCGCGTTCCCTCCGAATACCCGCGCGAATTCCTCGGAGCGGATATCCTCTGCCGCAAACCCGAGCAGGTCGGCCACCTCGGCTGAATGGGCAATCAGCCGCGGAGCGGCCACTGGCGTGGGCATCACGCGCGAGTACAGCGCCCCGTGAACCTGTCGCGGCCAGGGATCGGGATTGGGATCTCCGGGAAGCTCCCGGACGAAGGCATTGTCGAAGCGCAATGTGGTCACAGTGGCCATGCTGTTCCCATCGTACAGCCTGAGTTCAAGGTCGGCCGCTGCGGGCGCCCGCGTCCGCTCTACGCGCAGGGGCTGATCCCGGGTGGTATCATCGAAATGAGCCTTTCCGCTCGCCTTGCCGGGTCCCGTGCCAGACCATTTCACACTGACGTCTCGCCGTACGTTCCTCAGGCTTGCCCTGGCGGCACCGGTGCTCCCGGTGCGTAGTCTGGCTCGACAGGAGGACGTTCCCCCGTCGGCCGTGGTGCGCCTGGACGCGGGCCAGAGGGCGTATCACGTCTCTCCAGGCGGCCAGATACAGGACGCCCTCGAGGCGGCGGCGAAGGATCCGGTCAACAAGACGGTCTACGTCCATGCGGGAACCTATCGCCCCCCCGCACGGGGGCAGGCACTCATCTGGTTCAACGCCCGCCACGACGGCATCACGCTCGAGGCCCTGGGCGAGGTGATTCTCACAGCGGCCAATCCGGAAATCGCGGATCCGAAGGCGCCCAGCTTCCCTGCCGTCGTGAACCACGTGGTGTACTTTGGCGACGAGGTGACGCGGAACACGGTTTTCCGTGGGTTCAAGGTCACCGGGGCGAACAACTTCACCACCGGGTCCGGCGAGAAGTCCCCGATCGAATCGGACTACGTCCGGAAGACGGCGTTTTTCTATGCCGACGGCGGGGGCCTCAAGGTCTACGCGCGCGCGTATCCGACCATCGAAGGGGTCGAGGTCTACACGAACTACACGACGCCCTGCGGCGGCGGCGTTTCCGTCGAGCATCTCGGACAGGTGCAGGACTCCGTACTCTTCCGCAACTGCATCTTCCGGGACAATCGCACCCAGATCACCGGCTCCGGCCTCGACCTCCTGCACGGCAGCCGGGCCACGCTGGAGAACTGTCTCTTCGTCGGAAACATGGCCAACCTGGGGGTGGACTACGTCGGTATGCTCGGCGGCGCCGAGTATCGCCCGGAGCACGGCTCCGGCGCGATGACGGTGTTCGACGGGTCGCGGGCCACGGTCAGCAGGTGCACGTTCACCGGCAACTGGAACGGCGTGGACGACGATGGCCGGGGAAGCACCTACGTCGAGACCATTTTCTGGAGGAACACACTGGCCGGAGGCATCTCGCCGGGTTCGCGCTACGAACTGGACATCACCGACGGCGCCGGCGTGGAACGTTCGTTCATCCACGGCGACATCAACGATCTTCGCGGGACCATCAACAAGGAGGCGAACACGTTCGACCCGCCCGATCCGCGCTTCGACGCGCAGTTCATTCCTCGCGCGCCCCAGTTCGCCGGCGTTGGCTACCGGCCGGTGGCCCCGCCCTCACGCACCCGCCGCTGACTACTGCCCTTTCGTCCCCTCTTCGGGCTCACGTACCTCAATCACCGAGTTGAGGGTGATCGGCGGCTCGACACGCTGCCTTCTCCCTGACGGCCACGCGACTTCGATGCTCTCGACCGCTTCGGCGCCCGCCAGCCCGAAGTACAGCGGGTAAGCGCTCTGCGAGAGATATCCGGACTTGCCGTCCATGACCTTGGTGTAGGTCGCCCCGCCGGCGGTGACCTTGACAACCGCCCCAAGCCCGTCCCGGTTGGACGCCGTTCCCGTGAGCTTCAGGGCCAGGTAGCGAACGGCCCTCTTCTCCGACAGATTGCTGACGAGCACCATCGGCGCCGCATTGAACTCGTTGGTAACGATGTCGAGATCGCCGTCGCCGTCGATGTCGAAGATAACGGACGAGCGTGAGCCCCGCGCGCCCCACACCGTAACGTGCCCGGTTGCGCCGGCGGCATCCGGGTGGTCCTTGTCCTTACCGGACGCGTCGAGCTCGAAGAACGGCGTCGTCACACCTCCCTGCCGTGGCTCGATTCCCAGGACGAACTCGGCGTCCATGAACCGCGCACCTCTGTCGTTCAGCCTGACTGTGTTCACCATGTAGCGCACCGGGTAGTTCATGCCGGACGCGATGAACACGTCGTCGAATCCGTCCGCGTTGAGGTCGCCGACGCTCGGGCCCCACGGGCAGTAGTTCTCCAGGTTCAGCAGATCGGATACCTCGCGAAACTTGCCGGGTCCCTCCTTGAGGAAGAACGAGTTGCCCCAGATGCTCGTTTTGCCGGTGCCGCGGAACTCCACCGGCCACTGCATGTCAGACTTCAGCTTCTCCAGCTCCGGACCGACAATCTCGCTCATGTCGGAGTGCATGTCGGTGACGAAGATGTCCAGACGGCCGTCGTTGTTGACGTCGAACACCTTGATTCCCATGGAGCCCCACGACGTCCTCGGGAAGACCTCACGGCTCTTTCTCTCGAACCGGGTGCCGCCGACGTTCTCGTAGTACTCGTCGTCCCCCTGCATGTTGACCAGGTACAGGTCGGGCCAGCCGTCGTCGTTGACGTCCACCGCGCTGGCGTCACCGGTCCAGGCGGCATCGGCCAGGCCGGTCTTCGCCGACACGTCCACGAAACGGTTCTTTCCCTCGTTGCGGTAAAGGATGCTGCGCTCGGTCCGCTCGGGCTTGAGGTGCCCCGAGAACGCATCCTCGAAGGCAACGTAGAAGGTGTAGCCTTCTCCGGCGGTCGTATCCGTCGTATAGCGCCCGATGTTGACCAGGAAGAGGTCGAGCAGGCCGTCGCGGTCGTAGTCGAAGAACACGGCGCCGGACGAGTGCCCCACGTAGTCAAGAGCTGACGCCGCGGAGATGTCGCGAAAGCGTCCCTTGCCATCGTTCTCGAACAGCATGTTGCCGCCACGCACCGTGGTGACGAAGAGGTCCGGATCGCCGTCGTTGTCGATGTCGGCAAACGAAGCGGAGACGCTCACCTTTCCGGGTACCGCGACCCCGGCTGAGGCTGTTATGTCCTCGAAGCGGCCGTTACCCAGATTTCTCATGAGGCCGTTGCCGCCGACCTGATTCACGAAGTAGATGTCGAGCCGGCCGTCCCTGTCGACGTCTGCGATCGCCATGCCGTTGCCGTGGTCGTAATGCGCTGCCTTGTACGTCTTCCCGGCATCGTCCACTATCCGGTGGCGGAAAGAGATGCCGCTCTCACCGATCCTGTCGGTGAACTGGAAGTCGTGGAAAACGGATGCGCGGGTCGCAGCCTTGAGCTGCGCCTCCCGGCGCGCCTGGAGCCATGACGTGTCCTCCAGGTCGGGGGGGACGAAGCGGATCGTTCCCGACTGTGCGCTGAGGAGGCCGATTGCCGCGCCTGCAGCCCCCATGAAGAGCAGCGCCGACATGGCCCGCAAGAATATCGAGTTCCTCACTTCCCCTCCGGTTCCCTGACCACCAGCACCTGGTTGGCGGCGACATCCTGCAGGATCTGCCGGCGTCCGCCCGGCCATGAGATCTCGAGCTGCGGGATGAGGGTGGCCTCGCCAAGCCCGATGTGGAGCCGGGTATCGCTGCTGCTCAGATA
>JACCXG010000079.1 GCA_013697225.1 Acidobacteriota bacterium | reverse complement strand
CACGGAGACGCGGAGTCACGGAGACGAACCCACGCCATGGCCTCCGTGTCTTCGTGCCTTCGTGGCGTGCTCTTCTCCGTGACCTCCGCCCCCTCGTTCATCACTGTCCTGTCTACGTGACAGTTTCTTGCGAGTTGGGCGTTGGCGGTTGCCCAGGTGATCAGAACATCACCTTCACGCCCAGCTGCAGCTGACGCGGGTCGTATGTGGACGTGATCGTCCCGAACGCCGTTGCACTGCGATTGCCGTTCGGCGCGCGGAAGCTGGTGCGATTGAGCAGATTGAACGCCTCGAGGCGGAACTCCGCATGCGCCGACCGCCACGGAATGCCGAAACGCTTGCCGAGCATCATGTCCAGCTGCCAGACGAGCGGGCCTCGAACGTTGTTCCGCGGCGCGTTGCCGAAGGGCTGGCCGGGATCCGTCGGGATGACGACCGCCGCGGGATCCAGATAGCGCTGCGGCGTGCGCTCGCCGGCGGGAAGCACGGGGTTGCCGACAAGATTCGGGCGGTAACTGTTCGCGCCGCGGAAATCCTGCTGGATCCCCGATACCTGGAACGACGCGGGGGGCGTGTAGCGCAGCGTGACGTTTTCGCCGGCGTAAACCGCATTGATGCCGGCAACCTGCCAGCCGCCGATCAGCGCATCGACGAAGCCGGGAACGCTGCCGAGGAACCTGCGTCCCTGCCCGAACGGCAGGTCGAAGACGACGCTCGTCGTGCTGTTGTAGGGCTGGTGATAGGCCGACAGGCCGTAATCGGCGTCGAGATCGTAGAAGTTCTGCGGCGCCGGGGCGTCGCCGTTCGGGTTCTCGAGCGACCCCGCGCCGTTGTCCTTCGTCTGGGAGAGCGTGAGGGAGCTGAGCACGGACAGGCCCGCGCGCATGCGCCAGTCGAACTTCGCCTGGAACGCGTCGTACCGGGAGCGGCCGCCGTTGAACGAATAGGTGATGTCCGCGAAATCCTGGATGGGGCGGCGCGCCTGCAACGGAATCGCTCCTGCGCTGTTGTTCGGCTGGGCCTGGTTGAAGTTGGCAAACAGCAGCAGCCCGCTGCCCGCGTTCCCGACGTAGGCCACATCTACGATCATGTTTCTGCCCAGCTCCCGCTGCACCGAGCCGAACCAGCTCTGCACCCGGCTCGAACGGTAGTCGCGCGGCATGTAGGTGATGTTCGCGGCGAGCGGGTCGAACCGGGACGGGTCCGTCAGGCCGGCCGGATAACCCTCCTCCGTACGCCGGAACCCTGGATCGAGGGGGTTCGTCTGCACGACGACCGCGTTGATGACCTGCGGCCCGTTGATTGGAAGGATGTTGGCCCCGCCCGCCCGGTGGAAGTGCACGTAGCTGATGCCGTACCCGCTGCGGAACACCGTGCGCGGAGTGAGAGTGTAGGCGAGGCCGAGCCGGGGACCGAAGTTGTTGCGGTCGGGGGTGATCAGCGCACGGTTTTCGAGCGAGCCGTTGCTGGCCATCACCATGGTCCGCCCCTCCGGGTCGAAGTTGGACAGCACGTTGTCGCGTTCCCAGTGCGGCGTGGCGTACTCGTAGCGCAGCCCGAGATTGAGCGTGAGTTGATCGGTGAGCCGCAAGTCGTCCTGGACATAGGCGAAGTGCATGTTCTGGCGCAGGTTGGCCACCAGGATGTTGCTGAGGGCATAGGTGCTGCGGAGCCCCAGCATGAAGTCGGCAAGGTTGTACATGTTGCCCGCGGCTGCCCCGGCAGGCCGGGTGAGCTGCCCCGCGTATTGGTCGCGCCCGTAGAGCGGGTTCACGTCCTGCACTTCCGTCTGGATGTGCTGGAACTCATAGCCCGTCTTGATGGACTGGCGTCCACGCGACCACGTGTAGTTGATCTTCGGATTGAACACGGTCGGGAACTGCCACTGAGGGTTGGTGGCCTGGCGACCCAGATCCGAGAACCCTGTGATGAGCTGCGTGGGAAGCCCGCCGGCCACCCGCGGATCCGTGGGGAGCCCCTGAATGCCGAACAGGTCCGCTGCGCTGCCGGTGCCGAGCGCCGGCGGGTTCTTGCCCGCAACCGTGTTCGACCAGGCGAACCGGAATTCCATGAGCGACGTGTTCGTGGGGGACCACGTCCCCCCGCCGGCAAACTGCTTGTTGGTCACGTACGTGAAGCCGTTGCCCGCACCGCCCGACGGCAGGGGAATCGGCGGTTCGTCCGTGATGCCGGCGTCGCGGTAGCCGGCGCGCGCGGAGAACGCGAGTCCCGGCCTGGGGTGCACGTCAACCTTGCCGCCGGCCTTGTCGGTCACGTTCCTGAACTGCTGGAGCCTCACGTAGTTGTTGGTCGCTCCGGAGGTCGTCGGGTCCGGCAGGCCGGTGAGCACCGCCCGCGCGAAGGAGGTCATCGGAACTGGCGTGCCGGCCGGGACGAGCTGCCCCGTCAGGGGGTTGTTCACCGTCACCGGCAGGATTCCCTGCCGCTGCGCCAGTGTCGGGATCGTTGTCGTCGAGACGACC
The DNA here is from genome assembly GCA_013697225.1 of Acidobacteriota bacterium. Taxonomy (GTDB): domain Bacteria; phylum Acidobacteriota; class Vicinamibacteria; order Vicinamibacterales; family 2-12-FULL-66-21; genus JACCXG01. The sequence continues at coordinate 4,437 of JACCXG010000079.1, read as the reverse complement.
TCCCGCGTCTGCCGGAAGCCCTCGTAGTCCGCGAAAAAGAACGCCTTGCTGCGGACGAGAGGGCCGCCGAGCACGCCGCCGTACTGATGGCGCTCCAGAGGGGGCTTCTCACCGGACGGCGGCTTGAAGAAGCCGGTGGCATTGAAGGCAGTGTCCCGGAGGAACTCCCACCCGCTGCCCCGGAACTCGTTCGTGCCGCTGCGGTAGGCCACGTTGATCGTCGCGCCGGCGGACCGTCCGTACTCGGCGCTCATGTTGTTGGTGACGACCTTGAACTCGGCGACGGCATCCGGCGCGGGCTGCATGACCTGGTTGGAAAAACCTTGATTGCTCGTGCCGTAGGCGTTGTTGTCGACCCCGTCGATCAGGAAGTTGTTGAAGGTGCTGCGCAGCCCGTTCACGTTGAACGAGCCCTCGCGGGGCGTCTGCCCGCCGGTGTTCAGGGCGGAGAGGCGCACGCCGGTTGTCAGCAGGGCGAGCGAGGAATATTCCCGCCCGTTCAACGGCAGCGCCCGCGTCTGGTCGCCGGTGATCACCTGTCCCCGCTGGCTGGTATCGGTCTCCAGCCGCGTGGCGGCCGCGGAGACCTCCACCCGCTCCGTCATCTGCCCCACCTGCATGGCCAGGTCGACGCGCTGCCGGGCGCCGACGGTGACCTGAACGTTGTCGGCCACCGCCACGGCAAATCCCTCCTTCTCGGCCGTGAGCAGGTACGTGCCGATTCGGAGGGTCACAAACTCGAAGGCACCCGATGCGTCGGACTGGCGTGTCTGCGTGACACCGGTCTCCACATGGGTGAGCGTTACGGTGGCGTCGGCGATGATGGCGCCGGTGCTGTCGCGCACGGCGCCGAGCACTGAGCCGGTCTCGAACTGCGCGCGCGCCGGCACGGACGCCAGGCCGAGCAGCAACAGGGTGGTCAGCAAACATTTCATGAGTGTCTCCCTAGGCTTGGTCGCAACCGGCGACATTCTACCGGCACTCCGCAACGCGGGTGCAACATTGCGGTGATCTTCCAGCCCCCAGCGTCAACCGTGGTACCTGAGCAGGAGCTCGTTCTGGCCCCGACCCGCGGGGAGCAGGGGCGCCGCTGCTAAGATGCGAACGCACATGCGCATCATCATCGTGGGCGGGGGGGAGGTCGGGTTCGGGCTGGCCCAGGCGCTCTCCCTCAGGCACGAGGTCATCGTCATCGATCAGGCGTCGGAAGCAGCCGACCGGTTCGACAAGCTGGACATCGAGTTCATCGTCGGCGGGGGGACCACCGCCGAGACCCTCCGGCGGGCTGGAATCGATCGAGCGGACATCATCATCGCCTGCACCGGCCTGGACGAGGTGAACATCGTGGCCTGCGGCATGGCGCACCAGCTCGGGTCCCCGCAGACCATCTGCTTCGTTTCGCGCGAGGACTTCCTCGGCCTGTCAGAGCAACGGGAGGGACTCGAACGCTTCGGCATCGACCGCGTCGTCTGGCCCGAGGCACAGCTGGCTGACGACATCGAGCGCATTGTCGCCACTCCCGGCGCCATAGACGCGGAGGTCTTCGAACAGGGGGCCATACGGCTGGTCGAGTACCGCCTGGACAGTGACTCTCCGCTCATCGAACAGACCCTGGCGGAACTCCGGCTGCCGCCAGGCTCGCTCCTGGTCGCCGTCCGCCGGGGGGACACCTTCTTCATTCCGCGCGGCGACACGCGGCTCATGGCGGGCGACAAAGCGATCGTGATGGGAACGGCTGCGGCCATGACCGAGGTTCAGCGGCGTGTCACCCCGGCCGCCGGGACCGGCCGGCAGCGCGTGACGATCATCGGCGGGGGTGACGTCGGGCTGCGCCTGGCCGAGCGGCTCGATGCCATGAAGGGCATGGAGCTGCGTATCATCGAGCGGGAGCAGAAGCGCGGCGAGATGCTGGCGGCCCGCCTGCGTCATGCCCTGGTGCTGAACGGAGACGGCACGGACCTCGGGCTGCTCGAAGCCGAAGACATCGGACGCAGCGATGTGCTCGTGTCGGTCATCGACAACGACGAGAAGAATCTGCTGGCGTCCCTGCTGGGCCGTCAGCTCGGCGTTCGCCGCATCATCACGCGGGTCAGCAAGCCGGCGAACCTGAGGCTGTTCGAGCGCGTGGGTGTCGACGTCGCCCTCTCCGCCAGGGGTGCAGCGGTGGCTTCGGTCCTGCACCAGGTCGAAGGGGGGCAGGCAAGCCTGCTGGCGGTGCTCGAGGAAGGCGAGGGACGCATCCTGGAAGTCCAGGTCCCGCCTCAGCACGACGGACGCACGCTGCGCGAGCTCGACCCCCCGCGCGACAGCATCGTCGGCGCCATCCTGCGGCCGGACAAGGCGATCGTGCCGCATGGAACCGATCGCCTGGGATCCGGCGACCGCCTGCTCGTGTTCTGTACCCGCGGTGCCGCCGATCAGGTGCGGACGTTCTTCAGCCCGCGCAGGTAGCCGCACCATGCGTCTTGCTGTCGTCATTCACCTCGTCGGCGTTCTCGTGCGGTTGTTCGGCATCATGGTGTTCCTGCCGGCGCTGGTGGCCGCGCTGTACCACGAGTGGACTGATGCCGCCGGCTTCCTGGCTACCGCCCTGGGGACACTCGCGCTCGGGGAGGGCATGCGCATGGCTGGCGGACCCAGGTCGCAGGCAGCCGCCGAACGGTTGCGCCGCGTGGAAGGAATGAGCGTCGTTGCGGGGACGTGGATCCTGATGGCGCACGTGGCGGCCGTGCCGTATATCTGGGCCGGTCTCGGCTTCATCGACGCGCTGTTCGAGTCAATGTCGGGACTCACCACCACGGGCGCGACGGTGTTCAGGGATTTCGACGCGTTCGGCAGGGGCATCTTCTTCTGGCGGTCGATGACGCAGTGGCTGGGAGGGATGGGGGTGATCGCGCTGTTCGTCGCGGTCCTGCCCAGGCTCGCCATCGGCGGCCGGGAGCTCTTCTTCGCGGAAGCCTCGGGCCCGACCGACGAAAAGCTCACGCCGCAGATCCGTCAGACCGCGATGGTGCTCTGGCGCCTGTACGCGGTGCTGACTGCCGCTGAGGTCATCGCCCTCCTCGGGGCGGGCATGTCGCTCTTCGACGCCGTCTGCCATGCCATGACGACCCTGGCCGCCGGAGGCTTCTCCCCCAACCCCGCCTCGCTCGCCGACTACAGTCCCGCGGTGCAGTGGGTGATTCTGGTGTTCATGGTCCTGGCCGGCATGAACTTCGCGCTGCAGGTACGGGTCGCGCGGGGCGGGCATGGGCGGGCGCTCCTGCACGACGAGGAGTTCCGGGCTTACCTCGGTGCGATCCTCGTTGCAACCGTGCTGCTCGTCCCGTTTCTCATGGTGAACGGCACGTCCCTCGCCGCCGCGATCCGGCACGGTCTCTTTCAGACCGTGTCCATCATCACGACGACGGGGTACGCCAGTGAGGACTTCAACCTCTGGAGCGACCAGGCAAAGGTCGTGCTCCTCGCGCTGATGTTCATCGGGGGTTCCGCCGGATCCGCCGCAGGGGGGCCAAAGGTCGTCCGTCACGTCCTGATGGCGCGCTACACCCTTCGCGAACTGCGCCGGACGCTCCATCCCCGCGCCGTGCTGCCGGTGAAGCTCGGCGGGCGCGTCGTGCCCGACCAGACGATGAGGGAGGTTGTGGTGTTCATGCTGTTCTACATCCTCACCTTCGCGATCGGCGCCACGATCGTCATCGCCCTCGGCGCCGACCTGGTCACGGGGATCACCGCCTCGGCAGCAACGATCGGCAACGTCGGTCCCGGGTTCAGCGCGGTAGGCCCGATGGGCCACTTCGCAGACCTCCACCCGATCAGCAAGATTGTCCTGACGCTGGAGATGTGGATCGGCCGCCTGGAGGTGCTCACCGTCCTGGTGCTGTTCCGTGGGGAAATCTGGCGTTCGGCGCGATGGCAGTCAGAATGAATCGACATTCCACGAACCGCCGCCGGGACAGCCGCGCGCCCATACCCAATTTTGATAGGGTGCGTAATAATGGGCTTTCTCGTGGTGCCTTTGCCTTCTGCCCCCCGATCGGCTCGGTCCGTACGACTGCCTCGCCGGCGGCCTCTCTGGCTGGTGACCACCGTCCTGACGGCCGCGTTGCTCGGGGCAGCGGGGGGGCTGGAACCTGTTGTCGCGCAGGCGCCCGCGCCTGCGGGCCAGGCCCAGGGTTACCGGGAGTCGATTGCTGGCACGCTGGTCGCTTTCGAGATGGTGCCGGTTCCCGGAGGTCCCGTCACCGTCGAGGGTGCGACGGTGCAGGTCGCCCCCTTCCTGATCAGCAGGACCGAAGTGACGTGGGACATGTACGATGTCTTCGCGTCGGGCCTGGACGGCTCAAAGGGTAGCGCAGACGCCACGACGCGCCCGTCACAACCGTATGGTGCACCGGATTACGGCTGGGGCCACGCCGGCTACCCGGTCATCAGCGT
>JACCXG010000038.1 GCA_013697225.1 Acidobacteriota bacterium | reverse complement strand
GGAAGTAGTTGTAGCCCCGGCCCAGGGTGTACGAGTTGGTCATCAGCAGGCCGCCGGTCATCCGGCGGTCCACCTTCACCTGCATCGAGTGGTACGTGCTCTTTACCGGGAGTGTCGTCGTCGTACTGGCGGTCCGGCCGAACTGGGCAAAGAGTGGCCGTCCTGCGTTCTCCGCTCCGAGCACATAGCCCGCGTTCAGGTCGATGCGCGCGATGATGTCCTGACCGCGGTTTCCCACATAGGCGACCTCGCCCGTGAAGCGGCCAGGCAGTTCCCGCTGGTACGCGACGTTCCAGGAGTGGAGCTTGCCTTCACGAAGATCCGTCGGGACGGAGAAGAACCCCTGTGCGTTGAATGGCTGAGCCGGGACGATACCGGTCTCCGGGATCTCGGCGAAGTTGGGCGGCGGCAGCCCGGCGGCCAGGGACCCGGCGCTGACGAAGCTGTTAGGCGGATTAATCTGGTTGTTCTGCTTCACCGGGAAGTTGAACGCGTACGAGTTGTCCGGCCAGGGAATCGAGCTCGCACCATACCCTCCACGAAGTACGTTTCTCTCGTTCAGCCGCCAGGACACGCCCGTCCGGGGATTGAAGTTCAGCCAGTAGCTCTCGACACCGAGATTCGCCGGCACCTGGCTGTAGCCCGCCACCCGCAGGGTGTTGTTGGAGGCGTCGTAGTTCGAAAGCCCGCCGCGCTCGGTCAGACCAACGAGGGGTGTGTAGTATTCGTGCCGCAGCCCGAGGTCGACCGTGACGTTCGGGCGCACCTGCCATTTGTCATGAACGAAGGTGAAGACCGCCCAGTGACGCGTGCCGGGGTCGATGTCCGTAATCAGATCGCGGCCAACACTCTGCGGCACGTCCAGCAGGAACGAGGCGAACGAATTGGCGAAGCCATTCACCGCGGGGCTGCCGGGGATGGCCGTCGTGGCGCCCCGGTACCGGAAGATACCCCGCGGCCCGCCATTGTCCTGCACCTGCAGCAGGAAATCGCGATTGTGCCGCAGGTCGCCACCCAATTTGACTGTATGGTTCCGCCACAGCTTGGTCGCCGTGGTCGCCATGTTCCAGGTGCGTTCGGACCGGTCCCACGGCAATGATGCGGAGTAGCCGAGCAGGGTGCCATTGTAGCCCCCGACGTCTATTGTCGAGATACCGCTCGAAAACCGGTTCAGGTTGACGCCCCGGATGCCGATTTCCTCCGCGGTGTTGAGACCGTCCGCTTCCGCGCGCGCCTCGTTATGGTAGTAGCTCATCCCGACGCGAATCTCTTGGAGGAAGGTCGGAGACCAGGTCCTCGTGTAGTTGGCGGCCGTGTTGTACGTGGGGTTGGTGCCGAAACCGGCGAAGCCCTTGATGCCGCCAAAGATCCCGAATGTGGCCGGGTCGTAGGTCGTCGGGTTCTGATAGCTGTAGCGCACCGAGAGGTTGTCCGACGGGGTGAGCTGGGTCGTGATCTTCACGTCGAACTGGTTCGTCCGCTTTTCGCGCACGTAGGGCTGCTCGAAGTTCGCCGTTCCAAGCGGCACACCAGAAATGTTGGGCAGCGGAATGTTGGCGAGCAGGCGCTGCGCGATCGGGCTGATGCGGTCGGCTGGAATCTGATTGTTGGGAAAGGGGGTACGGCCCGTGCCGTCCGGATTGCCGGTGGCCGGATCGTAGATGATCGTCGGCGCGGCGCTGAAGTTGCCAGCACGGAACGGTGCTTCAGGCAGCGTGGCGCGAGTGATACGGCCGCTGTTGTCGAAGGTCCGCATGAAGTCGCCGAAGAAGAACAGTTTGTTGCGAATGATGGGACCGCCCAGCGCGAACCCGCCCTGGAAATACGTCGTCTCAGGCGGATCCGGCAATGTCGAGAAGAAGTTGCGCGCCACGGTGGCGTCCGTGTTGCCGAATGCGAAGACGGAGCCCTTGTACTCATTCGTGCCGGACTTCAGCGTCACGTTCGTCACCGCCCCGCCGGCACGGCCGAACTCCGCGTCGTAATTGCTGGTGGTGACAGCAACAGTCTCCAGCGCTTCGGCCGACGGAATCAGCACCGTCAGAAGCCCGGTCTTGTGATTGTTGTCGATCCCCTCGAGCTGCACGTTGTTCGAGAGCCGCGACTGGCCGTTGACATTGGTCGACAGGCTGTCCTGCGAATTGAAGAACTCCGAATGCGGCCGGAACGGCCGCCCCGCCCCAGGGACGGTGATAAGCATCCCCTGGAAGTTCCGGTTGAACCCGAGCGGCATCTGCGCAATCTGCTCCCCCTCGATGATGCGGCCGGTGTCGGTGCGATCCGTCTGCAGGAGCGGCGTCTCGGCCGAGACCTGCACCGTCTCCGTCAGCGCACCCACGCTGAGTGGGACATCCACGCGGACGGTCGTGTTGACTCTCACGTCCACCGCCTCGCGTATGAACTTCCTGAAGCCCTGCAGCTCTCCCTCGACCTGGTACACACCAGGCGGCATGTTCGTGAAGGTGTAGTTCCCCGCCTCGTTGCTCACTGCAGTGCGCGGGATGTTGGTCCGCACCTCAGTGGCCGTGACCGTCGCTCCCGGCACGGCCGCGCCGCTCTCGTCCCGAACGTTCCCCAGGAGGGTGCCGGTAGCGGCTTGCGCCCA
>JACCXG010000005.1 GCA_013697225.1 Acidobacteriota bacterium | reverse complement strand
AGGCGTCGATCCACTCCGAGCCCTTCGGTGCCGGGTTTGGAAGGGGCAGCTCGACGAGCCGTATCCGCTGGCGGGACCTGCCCCGTGCACAGACCGCAACGATCTCCTCGTCATCGGTCATGTCAATGCGATCGACCGTGACCTCCATGCCGAGCACCTCGGTCGAGAAGGGCATCGCCAGGTGCTCCTCAAGCATCGTGTAGAAGCCGGCTGTCTGCTCGGACTCGTCGTAGGCATCAACCGTCGCTTCCCCGATGAGCGCGTCGAGCATCGCGGACGGGCTATCCTTGCGCCGCCTAGCCTTCGTGTCTGCTGCTCGCCTGGTCGTGCGCGTCATGACTCGCCTCTTTTCATCCTGCAGATGCTACCGTATCGAATCTCTCAGGAGGCAACACCCTTCAGGAGGCGGGCCTCTTCTTCCATGACGCCGATCGGCTGGGACCGCGTGTTTCAGAACGTCTTGGACTCACCGACATCATCCTGTGCGAGGTGTTGCAGGGCGTCCGCGGCGACCTGACGGCTAAAGAGGTTGAAGAGGAGCTGGCGAAGTTCGAGGTGTTCGACACAGGCGGCGTCGCGCTGGCACGAGAGGCAGCCCACAACTATCGCGCTCTTCGGAGCCGCGGTCGCACGGTACGGAAGACGATAGACTGCCTGATCGCCACGTTCTGCCTGCGTGAACAGCACGCACTGCTTCACCGCGATCGAGACTTCGACCCGTTCGAGAGATTTCTCGAGCTCTCCGTCATTCATCCTTGAACGTGGTCACCGGACAAACGGCAAGGCTCAGGCGTGGGTCGCGTCCCTGACGCCCGGAGTCCAACAGACGCGATTCATCGCAGTAGGCTTGCCGCAACACCGGAATCTGAGCAATGGTTACAAACTACTTGCGACTGGCATTCGCGCTGCGGGACACGACCGGCATAGTCGGCGGGCAAACGGGCCGATTTTCGCCAGCGCGGACGCTAGTGGACTGTCTCAGTCATTTCTAGAGTTACCGGATGCGCCATGCTGGATCAAAGCATATGCCCAGCGGGAGGTGCATTTCGGCCCACCTCCCCATCCCTCCGCCAACCTCTCTCTCGCCTCAACAACCGCAGGCTTACCAGGAGCCGGGGTGCGGCCGTGGGCCTGAGGAGGAGGTCTGCCGTGTGAAGCCCCTTCGCAGCGGTACGTCCTGCCAGACCTCGGCCCCCCACTGCAGAGAGTAGGCGGTGGTGTACCCGCTTGACGACCTGCGGACGTGCCAGGTCCCAGTGCGCGGACGCCACACCGCCAGATCGGCACGTCCGTCTCCATCGTAGTCAGACGCCACGGGAACATCGTCATGTGCACCGGCTCCCCACTGGAACGAGAAGAAGCTTTGGTACTTACTCTCAGACGTGCGGATGTGCCATACCCCGTCTCCTGGCCGCCAGACCGCGATGTCCGTTCGCCCGTCGCCGTCATAGTCAGCCGGAACGGGAAGATCCCCCAGGCCCCCTGCGCCCCATTGAGTCGAGAAAGAGCTCTGATAACCACTCGTTGACGTGAGGATGTGCCACATGCCGTCTCCGGGCCGCCAGACCGCGATGTCCGTTCGGCCGTCCCCGTCATAATCAGCCGGGACGGGGACATCGCCCAGGCCCCCTGCGCCCCATTGAACCGAGAAGGCGCTCTGGTAGCCACTCCTGGACGTGCGGATGTACCAGATGCCCTCTCCGGGACGCCAGACCGCTATCTCCGCTCGGCCGTCCCCGTCGTAGTCTGCGGGAACAGGGACATCCCCCAGGATGTCGGCACCCCACTGGACTGAGAAAGAATCCTGAAACCCGCCTCCCGACCGCCGGATGTGCCACATGCCTTCCGTCGAACGCCATACCGCCAGGTCCGTGATCCCGTCGCCATCGTAATCGGCCGGAACGGGTCTGTCGTTCAGAGCGCCGCTTCCCCACTGAAAGACGAGCAGCCTGGCCTCCCTGTCGCACGAGGACTTGATATGCCACATGCCATCGACCGGACGCCAGACCGCGACGTCCGCTCCGACATCGCCACAGGCCTCCTCCGCCGCGTGCCGCACCGGTCGTTGAGCGCCGGCCTGGTGGAGTACAAAGAGGGCGGCGCCGATCGTGACCGTGCCAACGCGGTCCTCCGACCCGGAGTTCGCATCCACGGTGTACCGCACGCTACCGCTTCCGGTGCCTCCCGCGGACACGTGGATCCAGGGTGAGACACCCTGCCCAACCGCCCATGAACAGGACTCCGGAGCCAGGACCGCGACCGTGCCACTGGTCCCCTCGCTGCTCACAACGATCGTCGCGGGTTCAATCCTCACGGCGCAGTCGCGACCGATGAGCGCCCCTGATAACACGAAGGTGGTAATGACCGCGTACAAGGACTCGCGTCCGGGGCGTACGACGGTTTGGTGGTCGGTTTGCCACGACACGTCGTGAACACTGCTCGGTGCGTTGACGACCGTCTCAGTGATTCCTCGGGGCCGCGAAGGATGCCGGGGGTTGTACTCTCCTACGTGGAATCGATGGGCGTCGTAATGCAGATAATGGATCAGACGGTCCTGATCCTCGTCGTACGCCGCTCGCGTGCGACGGGTGACCTGTTTGGCCGACGCCCACGGCGTAGACAGGCTCGAAAAGACAAAGTCCTGTCGTCCGGTCTCCACGATCAGGGGCCTCGGCGCGACCAACGCGCCATAGTCGGACACATCCAGATACTCGTGGATATCAGCGTTGTTCCACCGATAGCACGGATGGTTGCCGTGTAGATCCATGACGTGCATGTCGGGGGCGTAACCCGCCACAACGACGAGGGAGATCCTCAGGTCCAGTGCCGCGGTAATCATGGCGACCTCACCCCCCATGGAGAGGCCTGCCATGTATATCCCGTCAGTGTTCACGTCCGGCAGCGATTGCAGGTACGTGAGAGCGGCGGAGCTACTGGCACTTCTCTCGCCGTCCTCCTCCCAGTCCGAGGAACCGAATCCGCCGCCGACAACAGACGGGTGGACCGGTCCGGGTGCGTTCCATTCCGCTCGATGTCCGACGTCGACCGCAAGCACCACCATGTTCCGCCTTGCGGCGGACTCCCCGTACCAGGAACCTCCCTCGGGGTCGCCGTCGTCCTGCAGGAAGAGATGAGCCGCGCTGCTGCCGTGGCCGTTGACGACCACGGCAGCAGGAAACCCTCCTGGTGGCGGGCTCCCGTGTGGTACCGCCAGATAGGCCACGAACTCCCGCAGGGGCGGGGCGTTCCTCGGGGCAAACCGGTTGGGCACCTGAATTGAGAACCGCAGGCGCCGCAGGCTGTAGTTCGGCGGCCACTGAGCAGGATTGTCGTCCCGCTCGGGCGGATAGCTCTCACCCGTTGTGAACGGGCAGCCTGTGCAAGGCACTTCTGTCACCGTGACCACAGGCGGCGGGGTGCTGGCGAGGCGCATTCCCTGCGTGAGGTTCATCAGCCGCGAGCGGGTGGCTTCCTGCCACGACCCGCGGTCCGCACGCCAGGACGTCCGACTGGATACGCGCGAGCCGAGCCCGAATCCCAGCACCTGAGATCGTGTTCCGCTCCAGTTGGCCGGCGCACCACTGCCGCCATGGAAGGTCCCGCCGATGAACCGGCCGCTTGCCGTTCCGGTAAAGTACTGCGCGGCGCCCGCCGACAGGTGCCTGGTGAATGCCACCCTTGTTCCGTCCCAGCTGACGTCAGCGAGCTCGTACTCGAGTTCCTCCTGGACGCCAGGCACAGCGGAGTTGTCGTAGATCTTCAAGCGTCCCACGAGCATGGCGTTGGAGTCGCGATCAATCCGCAGCACCGCCCGGTAGGTTCCGTTGACGGTCAGCCGCCATGCGCGGGGGACGATGTCTGTGTCGAGGTGGCTCGAACTCCACCCTGTCACGTGGAACGAGTACTCGGAAGGAGCAGGCTTCTCAGCACCGGTGCTGTGGGAGAACCGGCCGGCCGAGACACCTTCGACGAGGCTCATTCGATACCACTGATAGGTGTTCGCGCCCGCGCGTCGGAATTCCAGCCAGCGGCCGACTTCATCCCACGAGATGTGCGAGATTTCTTCCCGCGTTCCTCCGTCCTCCTGGAGGGCTCCGATGAACCCACTTCCGGATTCGGCAATCTCCAGAGTGAGGCGATGACCGTTGGCGTTGAGGTACCAGATTCCCGCAGGCGAGGAACTGTCGGCATGCAGGACGGGTGTCAGGAAGGCCCACGCGAGGATGACGCATGCGGACCGAATCGCGGCCTCGCACCGACGTCTCCCTCGGCGCGCCGGGCTAGAGCCCATGGACGGTCAGCGGGCCCAGATGCCCGGTCACGCGGTCGGCTTCGATTCGCGAACCGGCGACCGGCATGTGCCGGGGGGGGCGCTCGGCTCCAGCGGCGGCCGTCAGTACGCACCAGTGGCGTGTACGAGCGATACTCATGGTGTTTGCGAGAAGCACACGCGTCGGCTGCAACGGGTGTGCCCGCGTTCACCAGGTGGCGAGGTCGGGCGGGGCGCGGCGCGGCGCCAGAGGTGCCGTGCACCGTCCACGGAAATTCACCTCCGCACCCGCGCGCACGTCAGAGCCAATTGACAGGACGATTTGCAGCCACTTCGCCGGCGATGCTGGCCAGGTGTCCGGCAGCGCGACCGCCAGTCATCGTGCCGAAGACACGGCACGTCACCGCGGTCGCGATTACAAAATCGGGGATTGAACTACACCTTTGAACTCGACTCTTCTGGGTTGCCGGCGTTCGTCAGCGAAGGGCCGCCGCGGGACGTGTGGGCCCGGATAGGGCTCACGCCGCGTGGAACGGGTGATTAGAAGCGGGAGGACTGGGGAGCGGCATGGGGATTCCCCTGGCCGCGTCCCCCTTACGATCACAGCTGGCGCTTGTCAGCCAGGACACTGGCAGGGCCAAACGCGTCCCTGAAACCGTCAGTCCGTTCTCACCCGCGGGCTGATGCCCATGTCGTACATGATGAACGCATAGATATCCGCCGTCGTCTCAATCTGCTTCGTGACATTGCTGGCGCCGTGTCCAGATCTCGTCTCGATGCGGATGAGCACCGGGTTCTCGGAACTGGCGGCCTTCTGCAGAGTCGCAGCGTACTTGAACGAATGCGCCGGGACGACCCGATCGTCGTGGTCGGCCGTGGTGATCAGCGTTGCGGGATACTTCTGCCCGGGTGTGATGTTGTGCAGCGGCGAATAGGCGTACAGCGCCTTGAACTGTTCGGGATTCTCACTCGACCCGTAATCCGCGATCTCGTGCATCCGGACCGAGGCTCGTGCGAGCAGCAGGTTTGCGATATTGCAGCAGCCGATGAGGAACAGCAGCGCCGCGGCCGCAGAGCAGCCGAAGGGCCAGCCTGATGTCGTTGATCACCACGTCTGACAGCGGCGGGGCCACCGCACGAACATCACGCTAGGCGACCCCCCGTCGCGCTGAAATGACGCGCGCAGCTCCGCGGCCGCCTGGGCCGGCGTCGCCCCGGGAGCCAGCCGTCGGAGCGGAACGACCTCGAGCCGGGTGAACAGGTTGAGTGGCACCTAGAATTCGGCCCCGGCCGGGTAACTCGAGACCAATGCGTGCGACGCCCACAATCGTATGGGTGACCTCCTTCTCGTGCAGCGTCAACGTGCGCCCGATCACGCCGTGAGCGCCACCGAAGTAGCGGCGTCAGAGGCGAACACGGCGAGGGTGCTTCGCTCAGGCCTGACGAGAGAGGCAGTCAGATAATGCCGCAAAGCAGCACCCGAATTTCGCGGCGCTCTCGGTAGCGGTTAGCCAATCTCAGGGAAGGCCAGCAGGATCCCGGCACGCTCATACATGCAGCGAACCGTCCGGTAGGCGGCCGGCTCGTTCTCCTCAGTGATGTAGTCGTAGATCAGTGAAGCGCGCCGAGCACGTTCCTGTAGTCGTCCGTCCACAGCGGCTTCGCGGCATTCGCCGACAGCCGGATCCAGCGTGGCGCCGAGCGCGCGAGCTGTCCGAGGTCCCGCTGGTCGCGCGCCACCACCACCCACGTGGAGGCACGCTTTGCCTCCGCTCGCTTGTCGGGCGGCAGGTCCTCATCGTGGCGGACGTAGGCGACGAGTCCGCGGTCGGCGGCGAGGCGGGCGATCACCGGCGGTAGATCAAAGAACCGGCTCGACACGTGGAACGCGAGCAGGCCGCGGGACTTCAGCCGTGATTCGTAGATCGCCACCGCCTCGCGCGTTAGGAGGTGCGCCGGGATGACGTCCGACGAGAAGGCGTCGAGGACGATCAGGTCGTGGCTGCCGGCGGGCGCGGCCTTCAGGCCGAGCCGACCGTCCACCGGCATCATCCGGATCGCGATGCCCGGGCGCGCACGCGCATCCGACAGATACGTGAAGTACCGCGGATCGTCGGCAATCCGGATGACCGCCTCGTCAATCTCGAAGAAGTCCATGCGCACGCCGTTGCCGGCGTAGGCGGCGAGCGCGCCGGCGCCGAGGCCGACGACGGCGACCTCCCGGAAGCGGCCTTCAGGCACTAGCGTGAAGACGACGTCACCGATCGGACCGGACGGGTGATAGTAGGCGGTCGGCAGCGAGCGGAGCTTGCCGCGCATGCCCTGCAGCCCATGCGTGGTCGTGCCGTGCGTCAGCACATGCCAGGCGCCGTCCTGGACCGAGGTCACCTGGTGCACGCCGAAAAACGTCCGCTCGCGCACGAGCACCTCGCCGCCCGTCCTTACAGTGCTCGCCGCTGCGAGCAGCCCCGTCGTGAGGCCAGCGAAGAGCAGTGCGGCGCGCGGCCGCAGCAGCAGGAGTGCGGCAGGCACGGCGAATGTCACCCGAACCAGTCGCTCCGCACTCTCAGCATCGGCAGCGAGCGCACGCGTCCATGCGAACAACCCGCCGGACACCCACTCGCGCCCGGTCGTGCCCTCGTCGAACGCCGAGACAAGCCAGTAGCCCGCTATCAGCAGGGCCACGGCCGCGGCGCGCCAGAGCAGACGGACAATCGGTGACCGCGCGGTGATATCGGCACGAACGGTATGCGGCCGGAGGAGAACAGCCGCGCCGACGGCCAGCGGATACTCGAGGACGGAAGAGAAGAGAGCCGGTGCCACGAGAGTCGCGAAGAGGCCGCCGAGGACACCGCCGAGCGAGACGCACACGAAGTAGCCGGTGAGGTGTGCCGCGTGCGGCCGCCGCTCGGCAAGCCGTGCATGACACATCATCGCGAGCACCGTGAAGGCTGCCAGGTGGGCGAGCGTCACCGCAATGATCGGGTAACGCACCTCGGCAAGGGCGACGACGAGGACGAGCAGCGCAGCCACCGGCGCGACCGTCCCCCACCCCCGGGCGGTGCCGAACCCGCGCGCCGAGAAGGCAGCGACGAAAGTGAGCAGGTACAGCGCGAGCGGCACGGCCCACACCAGCGGCGCCGACACGACGTCCGTTGCGAGGTGCTGGGTCACGCCCAGGAGCAGCGCCGAGGGCACCAGCGCGAGCACGACCCACATCGCCCGGTCCGACATGGGAAGGGAACCTGTTGCTTTGCCACGCGCCCGCGCCGGCGCGTATGCGGGGGAGCGCCTGGCCGCGTACCCACAGGCGGTGACCAGCGCGGCGACCGCCCAGAAGCCCGCCGACCAGCCCAGGGCCTGTGCCTTGCGCGCGGCGAGCGGCTCGATCGCGAGATACGCGACCAGACCAAGAAGGCTGCCGGCGTTGCTGGCGGCGTAAAGGAAATAGGGATCCCTGGCGCCGGGATCCGACGTTCGCGAGAACCACTGCTGGAGGAGTGGCGCCGTGGCGGCGAGCGCAAAGAATGGCAGGCCCACCACTGCTGCCAGCGTGCGAAGCGCCCACCAGCGAGGATTGCCTGGCCATGGCGCGTCGACTTCGATTGCCAGGGGCAGCACGAGACTCGCGGCAAGCAGGATCGCGCCATGCGCGGCCCACTGCCGCTGCCCGTCAACGCGTTTGGTGAGCGCGTGCGCGTAAAGGTATCCAAGCAGAAGCACCGCCTGGAAGAACAGCATGCAGCTGCTCCACACGGCCGGGCTACCGCCCAGCACCGGCAGCAGAGTCTGGCCGACCATCGGCTGAACGGTAAACAGGAGCGCCGCCGACAAAAAGATCGCCAGCGCGAACCGCCCCTTCATGCCGAAGAGATCTTTGCTCGATTTCAACGAGGCGCGCCTGAAACCCGCAGAGCGAGGGCGAGAGGGGGGCCGGGGGACGACGTCCCCCGGACAAGCCTAGAAGCTGAATCTGGTGACGAACGTGAAGAACCGCATGATGCTATTGGTTGCCGTGGTGATGCGGCCGAAGTTCGTGCTGGTCGGATCGAGGTTGGGGTTGCCCCACTGCACGGAGTCGAACAGGTTCTGGACGTCGACGCGCGTCTGCAGCTGTCGCCGACCGCCCAGGGAGAAGTTGCGGACGATGTTGGCGTTGACGAGGAACATGCCGGAGCCGCGCACTCCATCGATGCGGAACGGGAAACCGCGCTTCTGGAAGGCCGCGGGCTGTCTGGCCGCGTCGCGCTCGAAGCCGGCGTCGATGTTGATCCAGGTCTTCGTCAAATCGATGGTGCCGTCGCGCTGCAGCGCGATCTCCGGGGCCTCCTTGGCGATGCTGCTCAGATCGCCATTGAAGAACAGGTTGTTCCAGTCGAGCAGCGGCCCCGGCTGCAGCTCGAACGTGCCGCCGGTCTGCCAGCCGCCGAGCAGCATCGAGGCGATGCCCCCGTTGTTGAGGAAGGGCTTCGACCTGCCGAACGGAAACTCGTACACTGCGCCGCCGCTCAGGCGCCATGGTCGCGCATTCTGGCTGGTGTGCCAGAGCGTCGGCGCGCGGTCGTAGGCTTCGACCGTCCGGTTCTCGGTGACGCGCCGCGCTGCGAAGGCGACGTTGGCGCTGAGCCCGGCGGAATAGCGCTGCGTAACGGTGACCTCAAGCGAGTGGTCCTTGACCTCTCCGAGGGGCAGGTTCGCGTAGACGAGACCGCTCAGCTGCGGGAAGCCCCGCAGCAGGTTCTGCCGCTGCACTGTCGCCGCGGTGAAGAACGCGTTGCCGGCGAGGCGCGCGTAAAGCGCCGGATCGGTCGTCGCCAGCGAGGCGAAGTTGCTGATGTGGAACGGATTCGGCACCTGCTGCTGCAGCAGCGCCTGCGCGCTGGCGTCGCGCACGTTAGTGACGGTGCTGTAGTACTGCTCCGGGACGTACACCTCGTTGATGTTGCGCCCAACGCGGTCGGCGTAGGAGCCGGCGTAGGCGAGTTCCACGGCCAGGCCGCGCAGCACTTCACGCTGCACGCCGAGCCGCCAGCGCTGCACGCGCGCGTGCTTGCGATTCGGGTTCTCGCGCGTGAAGCCCGAGCCCAGGATGGCATTGACCCCCAGCGCATCCTCGATCGGCACCTCGAAGCGGCCGCCGCCGACGCGCACCGGGAAGGGATCGGCGATCGGCAGGATGCCGTTGCGTGGATCCCCGAGCAGCCAGGTCTGACCGAAGTCGGTGCTCGACAGGTTCGTCGTGGTCGCACTGTAGCCGAGCTGATTGAAGCCCGTGTAGTCGCCGGCGTTCAGGGTGTCGTAGAACAGGCCGTATCCGCCCTTGACGACCGTACGCTCGCCTATCGTGTAGGCGCCCGACACCCGCGGCATCCACATCGACTCCCCCCTCCAGCTCAACCCGCTCGCGCCCGGAGCGCCGGCGTAGACCGAGCCGCCGAGCACGCGGAACGCGCTCACCGGGACCTGGGGAATCGGACTGCGCGCGTAGGCCGCCTGCGCCAGATCGGTGATCGCGAGGTGGGCGTCGGGGTCGAACCCGGTAAGCCAGCGGTCGTCCTTTTCCCTGATACCGTCCTCGAACTCGTAGCGCAGGCCGAAGTTGAACGTCAGGTTGGACGCCACGCGCCAGGTGTCCTGGACGAAAGCGCCGTAGTACGGGTTGCTCATCGAGATCGGCGCGTTCTGCCCGATGGACACCGACGTCGGGATGCCCAGCATCAGCGCCGCCAGGCTCGGGCCGACATTGTTCGTCGGGAAGACCGCAGTCGTATCCGCCGCCCGCGTGAAGGTGTTGTCGAAGCTGTAGCTGGACGACACGTTGCCCGCCGCCATCAAGCCGCCGCGCCGCATCGCCAGCCTGTAGTCGAGGCCGCCGCGCAGGGTGTGCGTCCCTCGTACGCTGGTGACGTTGCTCTGCGCCTGAAAGTTGGTCGTCTGCAAACCGCCATCGGCATTGTTCGACACGCCCTGGTAGCCGGCAATGCTGATCGTCGGCAGCATGCAGTTGCTCAGCGCCTCGCAGTATTCGTCGAGGTAGGCGGGGAGGCCGACGTCCGTGGGCTTGTACTTGTGCAGGCCGCGGCGCTGCTGATCCTCATAGAAGCGGTTCGCCGACACCTGGGTGTCGACGACCGTGGAGCCGCGCACTTTCGTCCAGTTGCCGGTATACGACCACGAGGCGCGCGTCTTGTCGTTGGCGTGCAGGCCGGCGTATTTCGTCTCGTAGGTCCAGTCGACGTTGTACTCGTAGAAGGTCGTGCCAGAGGCGCGGAAGAAGAACCGATCGGAACCGGAGTGGTTGTAGTCGATCCGGCCGCCGAAGTTCTGCGCCGTGACCTGGTTGGGAATGCCGCCCTGGTAGTAGTTGCCGCTCGGCACCTGGCCCTGCTCCACGAAGTTCTGGTTCGGCGGCGGCACCATGTCTCGGTACAACCCGAAGAGCGGGTTCTTGTAGGTGCCGTTCGGGTTCATGAAGCGCTCGCGCGGGATGATGTTGTCGGGGAACGGCGTGCGGATGATGCTGCCGGGGCGCGCCGGATCCGGCCGCGCTGACAGCGGATCGTAGATTTGATACTGGCTGCCGTTCGGCAGCCGCAGCAGGTCGGAGAAGTCGCCGTTCAGGTGCCTCTCGTTGGCGGGCACGGTGCTGGTGGGCGTGCTCTGCGCCGGGGCGTTGTCGTAGTTGCGCTGGTAGTTGCCGAAGAAGAACAGCTTGTTGCGGCCGTCAATCAGACGAGGGATCACCACCGGTCCGCCGAGCGTGGTGGCGATGTAGTTCTCGTAGCCGCCCTCGTAGATCTTCCCGGTCGCCGGCCGTTGGCTGAACGCCAACTTTTGCTGCGGGTTGAGCGAATTGATCTTGTTCGTCCAATACTGGTAGTTGGCCGTGCCGCGCAGCGAGTTCGATCCGGCGCGGGTCATCATCGCGATCGTGCCGCCGGTGCCGTGCCCCTGGGCGGCGTCGAAGTTGGATGTCTCGACGCGCATCTCCTCGATCATGTCGGCGTTCGGCGAACTGGCAATGCGGCGGCTGCTGCCGGCGTTGGTCGCGCCGTCGATCGTGTAGTTGAACCCGCCGACGCCGCCGAGCGTCGTGCCCGCCGCGTTGGTTGGGCCATCGATCTGGCCGGAGATGACCTGCACCTGGGTCGTCGGGCTGACCACGCCCTGGGCGAAGCGCGAAAGCAGGATCGGCATGTTCGACGCCATTGGCAGGCCGGAGATGAGCGCCTGGTCGAAGTTCTGCCCCGATGAGACGGACGTGGTGTCGAGGAGCGGCGCCCTGGCGGTGACGTCGACGCGCTCCGAGATCGCGCCGACCTCGAGCGTCAGCTTCAAGGTGAGGGACTGGCCGACCGACAGCGTGATGCCGCTCTGGGTTACGCCTTTGAACCCTTCCATGTCGACCGTCACCCGGTACGGCCCTGCCTGCAGCAGCGGGGCCTCGAAGTACCCGCTGCCGTTGGTGACCAGCTTCTGGCTCTGTCCGGTGTCGACGTTGGTGATGGTCACGGCCGCGCCCGGTATCACACCGGACGAGTCCTGCACCGTGCCGTTGATGTTGCCGCGCGTTTCCTGCGCGCCTGCCGGTGCTGCCGCCAGCAACGCCGTCACGAGAA
>JACCXG010000631.1 GCA_013697225.1 Acidobacteriota bacterium | reverse complement strand
AAATGGGTGGCGTTCGGCGCGAGCGTCCGCGCGGCGCAGTTCCTCGTCCTTGGCGCCAAGGCACGGGCGCTCACGGGCGGGCGCTATCACGTGAGCTATGACGACATCCGTGCGCTGGCGCACCCGGTGCTCCGCCATCGGGTGCTGACGAACTTCCACGCGCAATCCGAGGGGATCACCAGCGATACGCTGATCGATCGGCTGCTCGAGGCGGTGCCCGTGCCGCGCTCCGGGATGTGAGATGACGCTCTCCACTGCCACGGTTCCGGGCGCGCGGTTCGTCGATCCGAAGGTCCTGGCGAGGATCGGCAACCTCGAACTGGTAGCTCGTTCCGTTGTGGACGGGTTCATCAACGGTCTTCACAGGTCCCCCTATTTCGGGGCATCGGTGGATTTCGCCGAGCACCGTGGCTACGTTCCGGGAGACGACATCCGGCGTGTGGACTGGCGCCTGTACGCCCGGACGGATCGCTACTACATCAAGGAATACGAGGCGGACTCGAACGCCAATTTCGCGGTCCTGCTCGACGTCTCCAAATCGATGGGCTTCGGCAGCGAGGGGATGACGAAGCTGGAGTACGGCCGGATGCTGGCGGGGTGCCTCACCTACCTCGTGCACCGGCAGCGTGACCGCGTCGGCCTGGTCGCCTTCGACAGCGACATCGTCGAGTTCGTTCCGCCGTCGGCCAAGCACATGGAGGTCGCGCTGCACGTGCTGGATCGGCTGACGCCCTCGAGTCCTGGATCGCTGCGCGTGCCGCTGAACAAGGTCGCCGAGCACTTCGGCCGCCGGGGCGTGCTCGTCCTCATCTCGGATCTCTATGAGGATCCGGATGCCATCATGGAAGCCATCGGGCCGTTGCGCTTCCGCGGGCACGACGTGATCGTGTTCCATCTGCTCGACCGCGCCGAGCTGGACTTCGAGTATGCCGATGCCTCCGCGTTCGAAGATCTCGAGAGCGGTGAGCAGATCCCGATTGTGCCGGAAGCGCTTGCGGAGCAGTACCGCGAGCTCGTCCGCGCGCACATCAATGCACTCACCGAGCGCTTCTCCGCCAACCGGATCGATTACACGCTGGTGAATACCTCCGCGCCGCTCGACCACGCGCTGTTCAGCTATCTGAGCACGCGCGAGCGGCTGACCAGGGTCCGCTGATGTCGTTCCTCACGCCGTTGTTCCTGATCGGTCTGGCCGGGCTCGCCGTCCCGCTGGTGATTCACCTGATCCAGCGGGAGCGGAAGCAGGTGGTGCAGTTCCCGTCGCTCATGTTCCTGCGGCGCATCCCGTACCAGTCGGTTCAGCGGCGGCGGATCCGCCACTGGCTGCTGCTGATGATGCGACTGGCGGCGCTTGCGCTCATCGTGCTTGCCTTTGCGCGCCCCTTCTTCCGGGGCTCCGACCCGGCGCTCGCCGCGTCAGGCGGCGCGCGCGAGATCGTGCTGCTCGTGGATCGGTCGTACAGCATGGGATACGGCGATCGCTGGACCCGTGCCCTGTCTGCCGCACGGAGCACCGTCGATGACATGTCGGCAGCGGATCGTGCCTCGATCGTGTTCTTCGGGTCGGCGACCGACGTGGTCCTGCGGTCCACCTCGGACAAGGCACGCCTGCACTCGGCCCTGGCGGGAGCGCAGCTGTCTGCCGGCGGGACGCACTACGGGCCGGTGCTGAAGCTCGCCGGCAGCATCCTGGCTGAATCCTCGCTCCCAAGGCGGGAGGTCGTACTGGTCAGCGACTTCCAGCGCGTCGGCTGGCGTGGCGCTGACGGCGTCCGGTTGCCGGATGGCGCAGTGCTGACGCCTGTGCCGATCGGCGATGCCGAAACCGCGAACCTCGCGGTCACGCCGGTGTCCCTCGAACGGTCGACGTTTTCGGATCAGGAGCGTGTCACGGTCACGGCCGGCGTCGTGAACCACGGCCCGGCTGCGCGCGACGGCGTTGACATGACGCTCGAAATCGGCGGACGTGCCATTCAGACCATGCGGGTCGCTGTCGGCGCCAATGCCTCCGCATCAGCCTCTTTTGCCCCGGTCACGCTTACCGGCGCGGAGATCCGCGGTTCGATCCGGCTGGCAGATGATGCGATGCCGCGCGACAACGCGTTTCACTTCATGGTCTCGCCAGGACGGCCGGTTCGCACGGCGCTCGTGGACCGCACGGCTGGCCGCGAGGCCTTGTATCTCTCCCGCGCGCTGTCGGTTGGCGATGCTCCGCGTTTCGTGACGACCGCGCGACCGGCTGATGGCTTGACTGCCGATGATCTTCAGAGGACCGACATCCTGATTCTCAACGATGTGCAGGTGCCTGCGGCACTTGCCGAGCGCCTGGGCAGGTTCGTCGAGCGTGGCGGAGGGCTGCTGATCATTGCCGGGCAGCGCGGGACGTGGCCGCAGGAACGTGCGGCCTCTGTGGCGGCACTTCCCGGGGACATGGTCGACCGGACGAGAGGGCCGGCTGGCCGTCTGGTCGCCCTCGAGTACGGCCACACGGTGTTCGAGCCGTTCCGCTCACCTCGCAGCGGCGATTTCTCGGCTGCGCGGTTCTATGGGTATCGGGCGCTGACGCCGCAGGCGGACGCCACGGTGCTGGCCCGTTTCGACGATGGCGCCCCGGCGCTCGTGGAACGGCGGGTTGGCGCCGGCCGGGTGCTCGTCTGGGCGTCATCGCTCGACATCGAGTGGAACGATCTGCCGGTAAAGCCCGTCTTCCTGCCGTTCGTCCACCAGATGGCCCGGTATCTGGCGGCATACAGGGAGCCGGAGCCATGGCTGACGGTGGGAAGCGTGCTCGATCCCGGCCGCGCGGCTGCGGGGCCAGCGGACATCCGTACGGTGGTGACCCCGTCGGGTGAGCGTGTGGCACTGGATCCCGAAGGGGGTGACGTCGTGACCCTCGAGGAGCAAGGCTTCTACGAGCTCCGGGAAGGGGCGACGGGCGCCGGGCCGGCAGCAACGGTTGCGGCAAACGTGGACCTGTCGGAGTCGGATCTGACGCCCATGGATCCCAGGGAAGTGGTGGCTGCGGTGAGCGGAAGCGGAGCGGAACTGGCCGGGAACGCCAGCACGGTCGAGCTGACCGATGCGTCGCGTGAAGCCACGCAGCGGTTATGGTGGTACCTGCTGTTTGCGGGGGCGCTCCTGCTGGCAGCCGAGACACTCGTCTCGAACCGGACGATGATCAGATAGCGTCCTGCACCGTGCAGGCAGTGTTGAGAGGACTCAGATGCGCAATATCTTCGAGCGCCGCAACTCATCGTCCGAATCCGATCCGGACCTGATTGGCATCATCCGTCGGATCCGCCGCCGCTGGCGGATGAAGCTGGCGCTGCGCGGTGCGGTGCTCGTGGCCGCGCTTGCCGTTGTCGTGTTCATCGGCGCAGCTGTCGGGCTCGAGTCCTGGCGCTTTGCGCCGGGAGCCATTCTCGCGCTGCGGATCGCGCTGCCGATCGCGTTTCTGGCGCTCATCGGCTTCTTCTTCGTCCGGCCGCTGCTCCGCCGTGTGACCGACGAGCAGGTCGCGCTCTACCTGGAGGAGCACGAGCCCTCGCTGCAGGCGGAAATCGTCAGTGCTGTGGAAGCGGCGCGTACACCGGGGGCGTCGTCCGGCCTCGTGAAGCGGCTCGTCCAGTCAGCGGTGGAGAAGTGCCACGCGCTCGAAGAGGGGCGGCGTGTGGAGCGCCGGCCGCTCGGCGCGTACGGGCTGGCGTTTGCGGGGGTGGTGCTGGCGACCCTCGCATTGTTCTCGCTCGGGCCCGCGTTTCTCCGGCATGCCCTCTCCGCGCTGATGGTCGTGTCGCGCAGCGTCGAGGCGTCCGTACCGTACCGGATCGATGTCACGCCAGGGAACGTGAACGTCCCGCGTGGTGCGGACCAGGGCATCACCGCGGAGCTGCACGGCTTCGAGTCGGACGCGCCGGTGCTGATGGTCCGCAAGTCGGCTGATGGCCCGTTCGAGCGTCAGCCGCTCATCCGAGAGGAGAGCCGGTTCGAGGGCATGCTGTTCGACCTCCCCGGACCGGTGGACTACTACGTCGAGGCGGCGGGCGTGCGTTCGCCGACATACCGGCTGAACGTGCTCGACATGCCGTACGCGCAGCGGCTGGAGCTCGAATATCACTTCCCGGCGTACACCGGCCTCGAGCCGCAGAAGATCGAGGATGGGGGTGACATCGCCGTCCTGCGGGGAACCGAGGTTCGTGTTCGCGTGGTGCCGACCATGGCAACCCCCGGCGGGCACATCGTCCTGAAGGATCAGGAGCCGGTCACGCTCTCGCCGGCAGCCGAAGGGGCCCTGACGACGAGCTTCAAGGCGGAGAAGAACGGCTTCTACCAGGTGGAGCTCGACGCGCCGACCGGGGAACGAGTGGCCGCCTCGCCGCAGTTCACCATCGACGTCCTCAGCGATCAGGCGCCGACCGTCTCGATCGCCCGGCCGGGCCGGGATACGAACGCATCTCCCATTGAGGAAGTGTTCATCGAAGCGCGCGCGGAAGACGACTACGGCGTCAAGGATCTGGAGCTCGTCTACTCGGTCAACGGGGGGGCGGAGAAGGCTCTCCGGCTCTTCGACGGGAAGAAGCGGCTGACCGAGGTGAGCGCCGGACATACGTTCTATCTTGAGGAGCTCGACGTCGCACCGGGGGACTTCGTCTCCTACTACGCCCGGGCGGCTGACAACGACGCCGTGCAGGGGGCGAAGCGGGCGACGAGCGATATCTACTTCCTCCAGGTCCGGCCCCTGCGGAAGGACTTCCGCCGCGCCGAGTCGCAGGCAGGCGGTGGAGGTGGAGGCGGCGGCGGCCAGGACAACCAGGTTGGTGCGTTGTCCCAGCAGCAGCGGCAGATCATTGCGGCAACCTTCAACATCCAGCGGGACCGCAAGGGCATGACCGTCGACAAGGTGAAGGAGAGTTCCGTCGTTGTGGCGCTGGCGCAGGCGCGCCTGCGGGAACAGGTGGAGGGGCTGCTGACCCGCATGAACAGCCGCCTCGTCGAGCAGGATCCTGCGTTCAAGAAGATCGCGGAGCTCCTGCCTGAGGCCGTGACCCAGATGACGGCGGCCGAGGGGAAGCTGCGGGCGCCCGATCCGCAGGGGGCGCTCGAGCCCGAACAAAAGGCGCTGCAGATCCTCCAGAAGGCCGAGGAGGAATACGAAGTCCAGGTGAGCATGCAGCGCGGCGGCGGGGGAGGCGGCGGTGGCGGGCAGAGCGCCACAGCGCAGGAACTCGCGGACCTGTTCGAGATGGAGCTCGATCGGGTGGCGAACCAGTACGAGACGGCGCAGCGCGCCACACAGCAGGGGGCGGATCAGCAGGTTGACGAGCTGATGGAGAAGCTGCGCGAGCTCGCCCGCCGCCAGGAGCAGGAAGCGGAGCGCCAGCGGCAGCGGGCACTCGCCGGGCAACAGGCCTCCGGCGGCAGCGCGGGCGGGCAGCAGCGCGCGCTGGCCGAGCAGGTGGAGGAAGCGGCGCGGCGGCTCGAACAGCTCTCGCGGGAAGAGAACCGGAGCGACCTGGCGCAGACCGCGCGGCAGCTGCGGGAAGCAGCCGACGCGATGCGGCGGGCGGCCGCCTCGGGCGATCCATCGGCGGCGGCTCAGGCGACGTCTGCCCTCGAGCGGCTCCGTGAGGCAGAGCGCCGCCTTCAGCAGAACCAGACCGGGCGCGCCGAGCGCGACGTGCGCAACGCCCGCCAACAGGCAGAGGAGCTTGCCGAAGAGCAGCGCCAGATTTCCGAAAGCGTGCAGGCGCTCGAGGCCGCCGGTGCGCAGCGCGGGGAACGGGTGCAGGCACTGAGCGAGCGCAAGGAGGCGCTCGCCGAGCGCGTCGGCGATCTCGAGGGGCAGTTGAACCGCACGGCCGGTGAGATCGCAAGGCAGGAGCGGGAGGCATCGCGTCGCATGTCAGAGGCCGCCGGCACCCTGCGGGATCGCGCCGTCCGCGACCGGATCCGCTGGTCTCGATCGATGATGCGGGCGGGGCTCAACCCCGGTGACGCACAGGCGCTCGACAAGGACATCAGCTCCACCCTCGACAGCGTGCGCGACAAGCTGCGCGAGGCGGAGGGAGCGCTCGGCCAATCCACCCCCGATCAGATGGGCCAGGCACTCGACCGCGCGCGCGAGCTCGCGCGGGGCATGGAATCGCTGGACCAGCGGATGCGTGAGCGTGGCCAGCAGGGCCAGCAGGGCCAGCAGGGCCAGCAGGGCCAGCAGGGTCAGCAGGGTCAGCAGGGCCAGCAGGGTCAGCAGGGCCAGCAGGGTCAGCAGGGTCAGCAGGGGCAGCAGGGGCAGCAGGGCCAGCAGGGCCGGCAAGGCCAGCAGGGCCAGCAAGGCCAGCAGGGCCAGCAGGGCCAGCAAGGGCAGCAGGGTGGCGGCGGCGGCGAGGGGGGCCAGAACGATGGTCAGCGCTCCAACGATGGGCGCGGGGGCATCGGGGATACTCGTGGCGGGTGGCAGAACGGCGGCGGCTGGGGCGATCGCAGGCCGGGCCCGTTCAATCCCGACGAAGTGCGGCAGTTCCGGGGTGAAGTGCGGCAGTGGGCGGCGGATGCGGAGGCCCTGCGAAAGCTCCTGCAGAGCGAGCGGGTCGATACGCGCCAGCTCGACGAGGTGCTGCGTGGGCTCAGATCCCTCCAGGACGAGGGAGTCTACAAGGACGCCGCCGAGCTCCTGCGGCTCCAGTCGGCCGTCACCGAGAACATGAAGCGATTCGAGTTCGGGCTGCGCCGCCGCGCCGAAGCCGCAGGCGCGCAACCTGTCCTCTCAGGCACTGACGAGGTCCCGGAGCAGTTCAGGAAGCTCGTCGAGGAGTATTACAAGTCCCTCTCGAAGGGCGCCGGGCGGTAGGCACGTGTGGAGCCTGCGGACAGGGAAGGGATCGCGTGGCTAAGCGCGCAGTAACGGGTCTGGCGGTCGTCGTCCTCCTGCTGGCCACGGGTGTGGCCGCGCAGCAGGATTTCTTTCGCGGGTTCGGGCGCCGGGTGGCGCCCCGGTTTCCGACGGCGGACAGCTTCGACGGAGCCTTCAACTTCTGCCGGGGGATGTTCTACAGCGATCGCCGGGAGCCGGGCGGCCAGGGCTGGTGGACTGACTATCCCGACGCGGACCTCAATTTCTCTATCCGTTTCTCCGAGTTGACGAAGGCGCGCGTGAGCTTCATGCCCGGCGGCGAGCCGAACCACCTCGTCGTGCGCCTGACCGACGACGCGCTGTTTCAGTGTCCGTTCCTGCTCATGGAGGATGTCGGCACGGCCCGGTTCAGCGACGAGGAAGTGAACCGGCTCCGGGAGTACCTGCTGAAGGGAGGCTTCATCTGGGTGGACGACTTCTGGGGTGAGTGGGCCTGGGCCCAGTGGGTGGAGGAGATCCACCGCGTGCTCCCACCAGAGGACTACCCTATTCAGGCCGTTCCGGCGGGCCATCCCGTGTACCGGACGTTCTTCCAGTTGACGGAGCTTCCGCAGATTCCCTCGATTGCGTTCTGGCGGCGCAGCGGTGGCGCAACCTCCGAGCGCGGCTCCGAGAGCGCCGTTCCGCAGATGTACTCGATCAGCGACCGGCTCGGGCGCATGATGGTGGTGATGACGCATAACACCGACATCGCCGATGCATGGGAACGAGAAGGAGAGGATCCCCGCTTCTTCTACCAGTTCTCGCCCGACGGCTATGCCGTCGGCCTCAACGTCGTGCTCTACGCGATGACACATTGAAGCCCTGAATTCCTGACCCTTTTCCCTTCTCCCTTTTCCTCGTCAGTACCCTCCCGATGCCACCGTCGCCGGTCATTCGTGTCTCGGGGATCCGAAAGACCTATGGACGGCTGGTGGCAGTGGACGACGTGTCGCTGGACGTGCTCGAGGGGGAGATTTTCGGGCTGATAGGGCCGAACGGAGCGGGGAAGACCACGACCATGGAATGCGTGGAAGGATTCCGGAAGCCGGACCGGGGCACTATCTCGGTGCTCTCCCTCGATCCCGTGAGGGACATCTACGCGCTGCAGCACCGCATTGGCGTGCAACTCCAGGCTGCGCAGCTGCAGAAGCGCATCACCGTCTGGGAGGCAATCGATCTGTGGGCTTCTCTCTACCCGCGAACCATGGACGCGGAGGAACTCCTGAGCGGGCTCGGGCTGGCCGAGAAGCGCGATGCCTGGTTCATGACGCTGTCGGGTGGACAGAAGCAGAGGCTCTTCATCGCCCTCGCCCTCATCAACGATCCGGAGATTGTCTTTCTGGACGAGTTGACGACCGGCCTGGATCCACAGGCACGCCGCACGATCTGGGAACTGGTGCGCGGGATTCGGGAGCGGGGCAAGACCGTGTTCCTGACCACTCACCTCATGGAGGAAGCGGAACGGTTGTGCGATCGTGTAGCGATCATCGACCATGGCAGGATCATCGACAT
This sequence comes from Acidobacteriota bacterium, assembly GCA_013697225.1. Classification (GTDB taxonomy): domain Bacteria; phylum Acidobacteriota; class Vicinamibacteria; order Vicinamibacterales; family 2-12-FULL-66-21; genus JACCXG01. The sequence continues at coordinate 1,551 of JACCXG010000631.1, read as the reverse complement.
CGACACGCCGGAACGGCTGATCAGGCGCCACTGTCCGGAGTGCACCGTCGTCCTGACGACCGCGGATGGTGCGGCGGCGGAGCACTTCCGGGGGATTCCCGGGCTCGTGCAGGTCGCAGCTGATGGCGAGCGCTTCACGCTGCGGGGACAGGGGGACGACTTCATCAGCGAAGTGATTCAGTGCCTGTCGGAACGGCGGATGAGGGTGTCCGACTTCCGCACCCTTCTGCCGTCTCTCGAAGACGTCTTCCTGAGGCTGACGGGGCACTCCATCCGTGACTGAACGATGAAGGGGCTGCTGAAACTCACCCAGCTGGAGCTGAAAATCTTCGCGCGCGAGCCCATGGGGCTGGCCGGCACGATCCTCATTCCCGTGGCGGTGTTCATCGCGGCGGGGAAGGCGCTCGGCCCGCGTGTCGCTCGAGCCGATCCGGCGGCAGGGGACTTCGTGATGGTCGGCCTGCCTGTGCTCGCGGCGCTGCTGATCGCCTTCAGCGCGGTGCTGTCGCTCATCACGATCATCGCGATTTACCGCGAGGGGGGGATCCTCAAGCGCCTCCGGGCCACGCCCTTGCGGCCCCACACTATTCTGACGGCGCACGTTCTGGTGAAGCTGCTCCTCACCGCCGTCACCCTCGCGCTACTGGTGCTTGCCGGGAGGCGATTCTACCCGGCGGGCCTGCACATCCCGGTCGTGCCGTTCGGGGTCGCGCTCCTGGTCACGACGCTCTCGATTCTCTCGATGGGCTTTCTCATCGCCAGCCTCGTGCCCACCGCTCGTTTTGCGCAGCCGATCGCCGGCCTCATCCTGTACCCGATGCTCGGGATCTCCGGGCTTTTCGTGCCGCTCGGAATGCTCCCGCCGGCCGTACAGTCAGTTGCGTTGTGCCTGCCTGTCACCTATGCGGTGTCGCTGTTGAAAGGGATCCTGGCGGGGGAACCGTGGCTCGCCCACACCACGGATCTCGTCGCGCTCGCAATCACGTTCGTGGCCTGCACGGCCATTTCGTCGCGTGTCTTCCGCTGGGAGTAGTGCACGATCTTTCGATTGGTCGAGGCTGAGCCGCAGCTGGAACCTGGAACACTTCCAATGCCACACGCGTTGCGCACAACGCAACATTGTCACGCGGCCTGGAGGCTACAGAAAGATGTAGATGACCAGTTGCACCAGCAGGGCGACGGCCGCCCAGGGGCGCAGGTTGTGGCGCTGCCCTGACGTGGCGATGCCGGATACGTCCCGTTGCGGAAGCCGGAGCACCCACAGCAGCAGAACGGCGAGTGTGGAGACGAACAGAATCCGCACCGCGCCCAGCGGAACGCGCAGGAGCAGGTCGCGAACGAGATCTCCGAAATAGTGCAGCGGTGTCATTGACGCTCAGGCAGGTCTCTGCCGTAGACGAGCCCCCGGATTTTGTCGTCCGCCTCCGGTTCCGTCAGCAGGCTGACGACGATGACGAGCACGAGGGCGACAAGGAAGGCCCAGATCGAAAAGTAGAGGAAGGGCTCGCCGATTCTGAACAATGGCTGCCACTGCATCGGCCCATATACAGC
>JACCXG010000614.1 GCA_013697225.1 Acidobacteriota bacterium | reverse complement strand
CCATCCCCGGAGCGGTCAGATCAGCCGGCACGGTCGTCACCGCCTCCGCCTCGCCGTGTCCCGGGAACGGGGCCGTCGATCGGACGAGGCCAAAGTCCACCAGCTTCACGCCAGCCTCGGTCAGGATAATGTTCGATGGCTTGACGTCCCGGTGGACGAGCCCGGCCCGGGCGCCGGATCCAGGGCATCGGCGATGGCGGCGCCGTAATCCAAGGCCTCTGCCATGGGCAGCGGTCCTCTCGATAGCCGCACTGCGAGCGTCTCGCCGTGGAGGTATTCCATAACGAGATGGCGCGGCTCGACGCCCACGTCGTGCTCCGTGCAGATGTTCGGATGATTGAGCGCCGCGAGCGCCTGCGCCTCCCCGCCGAAACCGTTGACTGAGCATGGGGTCCGCGTCGACCCCGCCCGGGAGGATCTTGATCGCAACGGTCCGGTTCAGCCGGGTGTCGCGGGCCTTGTAGACCTCGCCCATGCCGCCGGCGCCAGCCGGGGCAAGGATTTCGTAGGGACCGAGCCGCTCGGATCGATCCAAAGGCACGGCGGTAGTACCTGAACTGGAAGCCGGCGCCGTAGCAAGTTCTCTGACTGCGCGCGCAAAACGCTACTCACACGGCCACACTCACACGAACGGCCGAGGCTTCCACGTGCCTGTCTTCTTGAGCTCCTGGTTCCACAGTTGAGGTGGGAATCAGCTTGATCGGTGAGCTCGATCCATCGTATTGTCACCGCCGGATCCGAGCGCCCCCAGGCTGTCCAACCTTAACCTACACTTGTCGTCTGTTGCCGCTCTCACTCAGGAGAAGCTCATGGCCTATTCGAAAAGGCGCGTCAGCGTCCGAGGAATAGGAGGATGGATCGCTGTCGTGCTCGCGTTTGCCGGCGCACCGGAGATGGCGGCGCGCACGAGCCCGGCCAACACGGCGCCGTCAGCAGCGCAGCTCCCGACGCTTCCTGGTCCGTACCAGCTCGTCGTGCGCCATAGCGGCAAATGCCTGGACGTCGACGGAGCGGCGGCTGCCGACGGCACTCCCGTGATCCAGTGGGATTGTCACAGCGGAGAGAACCAGCAGTGGAGCGTCGAGGCCGCGGCTGAGGGTTACTACCGGATCATTGCACGGCATAGCGGCAAGTCGCTGGACGTCGCGGCAGTGTCGCTCGATGACGGCGCCCCCATTCAGCAGTGGGCGACTCACGGCGGTGAGAACCAGCAGTGGCGACTCGAACCCGTGGAGTCCGGTCATTACCGGATCGTCGCGCGGCATAGCGGCAAGGCGCTCGACGTCTCGGGCGTCTCCGAGGAGAACGGGGCGTGGGTGACCCAGTACGAGCCGCATGCTGGCGCGAATCAGCAATGGATGCTGCGTCCGGTGACCGACGGACCGCCGCCCCCGCCACCACCACCGCCTCCGCCGCCTCCCCCTCCTGACCCGGCCGGGAGCGCAGATGTCGTTCGCTTCCTGGAGCAGGCGACGTTTGGCCCTTCATCCGCCCTCGTGGAGCATGTCAGGAGCGTCGGCTTCGAGCAGTACCTCAACGAGCAGTTCGATGCGGCAATCTCCGGTTATCCGACGCTGCCGCTCTACCCGACGACTCGCGACACCGCGGCGTGCCCCAACAACTCGGTCTGCCAGCGCGACAACTACACGATGTATCCGCTGCAGAACCAGTTCTTCGTCAACGCGCTCTATGGCCAGGACCAGCTGCGGCAGCGCGTGGCGTTCGTACTCCATCAGATCCTCGTGGTGTCGGGCGTGGAGGTCACGCAGCCAAGCTGGATGGCTCCGTACCTACAGATGCTCCACCGCCATGCGCTTGGAAATTATCGCCAGCTGCTGCACGAGATCACCCTGAACCCGGCGATGGGCAACTACCTCGACATCGCGGGCAACACGCGGACGAATCCCAACGAGAACTACGCCCGTGAAATCCTGCAGCTCTTCTCGATCGGCACGGTCAGGTTGAACCTCGATGGCACGCCGCAACTGGACGCGGAAGGCCAGCCGATTGCCACCTACACGCAGTCGACGGTGAACAATTTCGCCCGCGTCTTCACCGGCTGGAGATTCGCTCCGGCCCCCGCCCCGGGAGTGCCGAACTACATCGACCCGATGGTGGCAAATGAGAGTCAGCACGATATCGGTACCAAGACACTGCTGAACGGGGTCGTGCTTCCGGCCGGTCAGAACGCCGCAAAGGACCTCGACGACGCGATCGACAACATTTTTCAGGACCCGAATGTCGGTCCCTTCATCTCGAAGCAGCTGATTCAGCACCTGGTGACGAGCAACCCGACCCCGGGGTACGTGGAGCGGGTCGCCTCGGTGTTCAACGGCAGCGAGACCGGCGTGCGCGGCGATCTCAAGGCGGTGGTGAGAGCGATTCTGCTCGATCCGGAAGCGCGGGGCGACATCAAGAGTGATCGCAATTACGGCCATTTGCGTCATCCGGCCCTTTTCATCACCAGCATCCTGCGAGCGTTCTCTGCGAGGTCTGCAGATGGGAATACGGCGAGCGACGGATATCTGAACCTGCAGAGCGCGCTCATGGGAATGGACATCTTCCGTCCGCCGTCTGTGTTCAGCTACTTTTCGCCGGGTACGGTCGTGCCCGGAACGGCGGGGGTGCGCGGTCCGGAGTTCGGCAGCTTTTCGACCTCCACGTCGTTGCGGCGGATCAATTTCGTGAACACCATCGTGTTCTCGGGCATCCCGGTGAGTGCAAACGCGCCGAGCGGGACGTCGCTCGAGCTTTCGCCGCTCCAGGCGCTCTCCGGGGACCCGACGCAGCTCGTCGACTGGCTGAATGTTCTGATGATGCACGGATCCATGTCGGCCCCCATGCGCGACAGCATCATCGGCGCCGTATCTGCGGTTCCTGCCACCAACACCCTGAAACGTGCACGCACCGCCGTGTATCTGGTTGCCACGTCGTCGCAGTATCAGGTGGAGAGATAACCATGACCGTCACACGTCGCGAATTCCTTCTGCAGACCGGGCAGGCATGCGTCGGCTATGCGCTCGGGGCGGCCGCGTTCGTCGCAGGCGTTCAGCGCTTCAGCCTCATCAACCTGCTGGCGCAGGGATCGGACTACAAGGCGCTGGTCTGCGTCTTCCTGGCGGGGGGCAACGACGGGAACAATATGGTCGTGCCGACGACGACCACTGAGTACAACGCGTATGCCTCGGCGCGCAACGCCTCGGGGCTCGGCATTCCGCGCGACAGTCTGCTCCCGATCACTCCGCTCAGCATCGGTAATCCGTTCGGTCTGCACCCGAGCCTCGTAGAAATGCAGTCGCTCTGGTCCGAACAGAAGCTGTCGGTCGTCTGCAACGTGGGTCCGCTCGTGCAGCCGCTTACCCGGCAGGAATATCAGGGGGGCGCGCCGAGGCCGTACCAGCTGTTCTCGCACTCGGACCAGGTGGCGCAGTGGCAGACGGCCATCGCGGATCGCGTCGGTCAGAATGGATGGGGGGGACGCACCGCGGACCGGTTTGCGCGGCACAGCTCGGGGTTCCCGATGCTCACGGCGCTGTCAGGCGGGATCTTCACACGCGGGCAGGTCACCTCGCCGCTGTCCATCGCTCCGGCGCCGACGGCCCTCAACCAGGTCCTCGTGCTCAATGGGTTCGGCACCGGGGCCGACGAAGTCGCGCGCCGGAGCTCCATGGAGATCCTGAGGGGGCTCGAGACCGAGTCGACGCTCGAGAGCTCGGCGAGCCGGACCACACAGGAAGCCATCAACATCGGTCAAACGCTCAGCGCCGATGTGACATTGGGGACGGCTTTTCCCAACACCACACTTGGCAACCAATTGCGACAGGTCGCGAAGGTGATCAAGTTCAACGCGTCCTCGCCGGCACTGGGCCTTGGCCGGCAGATCTTCTTCTGCCAGCTCGGGGGCTTCGACACCCACCAGAATCAGGTGGGCACCCAGACCAGCCTGCTCGCGCAGGTGAGCCAAGCGATCAAGGCGTTCTACGACTCGACCATCGAGCTCGGCTTGGACCGGCAGATCACGACCTTTACGCTGTCGGACTTCGGCCGCACCCTGCAGCCGGCCGGCGCCGGTGCGAATGTCGTGGGATCGGACCATGCGTGGGGGAATCACCATCTCGTCGCGGGTGGCGCCGTGCGTGGCGGTGATTTTTACGGCGTGGCAGGGCCGAACGGATCCGTGTTTCCGGTCCTTCAACTGAGCGGCCCGAACGACACTGACAACCGGGGGCGCTGGATACCCACGGCGTCGGTCGAGCAGTACGCCGCAACGCTCGCGTCCTGGTATGGCGTAAATGGCGCCGACCTCCCGATCGTGTTCCCGAACATTGGGCGCTTCCCGATGCAGAACCTCGGCTTCATGAGTTGACGGGGGAGGCGCGTCTGAGTCGTCTGCGACTGCGCGCCAGCAACAGGAGACCACAGCCAACCAGGGCAAGGGTAGCGGGTTCAGGGATCGGGTCCGCGACAGAGACGTCGACAAGGGAGGCGAATCCGCGGTATTGAAGATCTCCGACGAGCCGGATGGCAGGGCGCGTCTCGAACAGGGTCGTGCGGTAATCGAAGTTGAACGGCGATCCCAGGACGAGGTGGTCAGGGAATGTCGCGGCGGTGAAGTCGGGGACCACACCCCCTGGCGGGATGTTGCTGATCAGCCTGGTGTGGCTGAAATAGTCCCAGTCCGCACTCTGGTTGATCCGACTCTCTGTCGCGGAGGCGAACAGGTTCGACGCGCCGAAGGGGTTTTCTGCGAACGTCCCGTGGGCTGTAAACCGGTTAGTGGTCAGCGGGAGGTCCGCGGGCGGCGCTATGCCGGGCAGGGGCACTGGTGAGAACGACGGCGGGCCGTAGCTTCGAGCGCCACCGAGAGCGGGATCGAACGTCAGCACCAGCGTGAAGTCCTGGCTGGAAGGTTCCCACACCGGGTTGCTCGCCGCTGTCAGGCGTTTGTTCCGTTGCGGGCGCTCCTACGGTTCCTGGGATTGTCCCGAGTCGGTTCCACGCCTGGCGACGCCTGCAGCACACGTGTGCGCTTAACGTTCAGTCGTCCTGTCCGCACACGTCGCCCGGCGTGTGCCGAACGAGGTGCGCCAGGACGACGGCGGCCGGTTTGTCCGGGTACTTCTTCGCAACGGCTCGAAACCACCCAAGGTACGTTGCGGCGCGGTTTGCAGCGATCGCGTAGCGCGCATACGCCTCCTCGGGTTCGCCCGATGCCACCAGGATCTGCTCGCACAGTCCATCGATGTCATGGTCGCTCGCCCACGGGCTGCGGCAACGCTCGGCGTACGCGATCGCCTCAACCCCTCGGCCCTGGGCGGCCAGAGCCTTCACGGCCCATCGCTTGTACGTCCACAGCACGTCGCTCTGCACCAGGTCGACGAGTTCGTCGTAGCGCTCGGCCGCGAAGAGGGCATTCAGGCACGCCGACGTGCCGTGGAAGTAACCGCGCGTCGATTCGTCCGGGGAAAGCGCAAGGCGCGTGATGCTAATTAAATTAAGCGCTCGGCCCATTCGGACGCGAGTTCCCTGGAGCCGCACAGTTCGCCCCAGTATTCCGCGAGCCGCTGGATGTAGGGGATCTGGTCGGCGGCATGGGCGTCGAGCAGGCGATTGAGCCACGCGGCTCGCGTTCTGATGTCGGCTGGGGCGCCGGCAATGACGGGGACGAGCTCGGCGATCGTGCGATTGACGGCGCTGCTGATCGCGCCGGATGAGCTGTCGACGTGTTCCAACGCCGGCGAGATGCGTTCAAGCAGCGCGACCGCGCCCTCCGCCGCAAGAACTGGCTCGAGCCGCGCAACCTGCGTGATCTCGGAGAGTGCTTCCTGAAGCCGCGTGATGGCTGGTTGCGACTTCCATCCGAACGCGTGCCGCCGGAAACGTGTCTTGAAGCGCCATGAGTGTCCACGAGCTTTCGGCATGTGACGTTCGCAATTCTAGCGGGCCGCAGCGAGATCGAGGAGGAACCTGCCAGGTCGTGTTGCGCATGCGCTATGCTGACGCTCGAAATGCCGCGCGTGAAGCAATTTGGATCGACGCAAGCCCCCCGCTCGAAGCGGTGCAGCCGTGAGTCCCACGACTTCGTGTTGGACGCGGGTGAGCGCACGCTCCTGAAGTCAGTCGAGCGCGGCGAATGGACTACCGTTGCCAGATTTCGGGCTACGAAGGCTCCCCACGCGCGCTCTGCAGCCACGACACTCTACCGTCTCCGCAAGGCGTAAGCGCCGAGCGCATTGTGGGAGGTCGTCTTCGTCACCGGCGAGATCGCGTGCCAGCGGAAGACACCGAGGTCGACCGAGCGCTGGAGGCCATGAGTGCGCCCGAGCTGCGAGCGGCGGTGCGCACCGTGCTTGAGGAGCTTGATGAGGGCGTAAAGGCGTCGGTCGTCGACACGTTGATCGCGCGAGCTACCAAAGCCACGTCCGGCTGGAGGCCCACGCGTCCGTCTCGGCGGATCGTGGAGAAGGCCAGGTCGTTCGCGGAAGCCGCGCGGCACATCGGCCATGCAGACCCGGACGACGTCACCGAGCATCTCAGTCGGGCCACGAAAGCCTTCCTCGCGGGCGATCACGCAAGCGCCAGAGCCGTCTTCGAAGCGATCTTGCCACCGGATTGCCAGCGTGGACATCGACCTCGGCCAGCACGAGCTCGTCGAGGAAGTGCTGGGAGTCGACGCGCGGATGTGCGTCGCGCAGTACGTCACCAGTGTGTACACGACGACGCCCTTTGGTAATCGCGCCGATGCGATACTTCGCGCGGTCGATCAGGTGCAAGGCGTTGCGACGCTCTTGAGTCCGATCAAGGAGATGGAAGACGTCTGTGCTGGGCGTTGCCGGATCTCGGGGCGTTCCTTCCGCTTTGGGTGAAGCGCCTCCAGCGCTTCCGCCCGTCGAAGGACCAATGGGAAACCGAGCAGGAGCGCTGGCTGCGCGAAGCCGTCTTTCGTGTGGACGGTGTCGCCGGTCTCGAACGCATCGCACGAAAGACGAAGCGGCCCCAGTCGTGCCTGGCATGGTGCCAGGCACTCGTAGATCAGGACGACTGGGTTGCAGCGTTGCGGGCGTACGACGCTGCCGCGACGTTGGTTGGGAGGTCGCACTGGCGGGGCGAACTCCTCGAGGGGGCCGCGCTCGCGGCTCAGGAGCTCGGCCGGTCCGATCTTTCCAGGCGGCTAGAAGCCGCGTGGCGGGCCGCACCCACGCTGACTCGATTGCTCCGCTGGCTCGTCGCGGACAGTCACGAGCTGAAACCCATTCGCGCAAAGGCCACGAGGGCCCTGGCTCGTTGTCCCAAAACGGCGGCGCGGCAGATAGGGCTATTACGTGTAGTCCTTGGTGACGTGACCGGGGCCGCCGCTTTGCTGTCGAAAGCCCCAGGTCTCGGGTGGTCGGATCCAGACCATCCCGGACACACCGTGTTCCCCACGCTGGCCATGCTGTCGTCGAACGGGACGATAGGCGCCGCGCTTCTGACGGAGCTCGACGCGGCGGGCCGAGATCCGCTGGAGTCCTTCGCGATGACGCAGGAAGAGCGGAAGCCGATGTTGCCAACGCCGTCGATAGTTGCGCTGATAGAGGG
>JACCXG010000610.1 GCA_013697225.1 Acidobacteriota bacterium | reverse complement strand
AGGTGATACTGCGCATCGAAGTACTTCGGGTCGAGTTCGATCGCTCGGGAGAACGCAGCGAGCGCATCCTGCACGCGGTTCTGGCGTCCAAGTACGAACCCAAGCTTGTCGTGAGCTGTCGCGCTCTTCGGGTCCTCCACGATGGCCCGCTCGTACGCATCAGTAGCGCCGGCGAGATCGCCACGGCGTTCCAGGACGCCCCCAAGGACGAGGAGTGCGGCCGCGGATTGTGGACTCTGAGCGAGTACCTTCCGGACGAGTGCTTCTGCGGAATTCAACTCACCCTTTTCAGCGAGTTGCCGTGCCTCGCCCAGGGAATCCGGCGCAGGGCTGCCCTGCGCAGCCGCTCCGGGGTGCACGTGTAGCAGCAGAGCCAGGCACGAGACCGCGATGAGAGGGTGCGACGTCATCGCGAGTCCATTCTATCGTCCAGCCATCCCAGACCGCCACGCGGCGGGAGCCTCGGGAGGTGAACCGCGATCGAGCTCGGCGCCACACCCAATTTCCAGGGGACTTCGAGGGGGTGGCGTTCACGCCGTGCCATCCTTGCACATGCATGCGGCAATCAGCTCGTCGAGAGCATCCGGGTCCGGCGGCTTCGTCAGGTGGTGGTTGAAGCCCGCTTCGCGCGAGCGTTGCCTGTCCTCATCCTGCCCCCACCCTGTGAGTGCCACCAGTACGACTGCCGAGCCCAGCAGGTCGCGAATCCGACGCGCCGCTTCGTACCCATCCATGCGTGGCATGCCGATGTCGAGGAACGCGAGTTCTGGTCTGAAGGCTTCAGCCTCGGCGACTGCAGCGAGACCGTCTGCCGCAGTGCTCACCCGATGGCCCTGCAGCGACAGCATGAGGCGCATCATCTCGAGCGTGTCAGGACTGTCGTCCGCGATCAAAATCCGGCACGAGGCCGGCGCCGCCTGTCGTGGCGTGCCCGAGCCTTCAACAGGACCATGGGCCATCTCCAGGGCCGGCAGCGTGACAGTGAAGATGCTGCCGCGCCCTTCCCCCTTGCTCCGCGCGGTGATGCTGCCGCGATGCAGCTCGGTCAGCCGCTTCGCGAGGGTCAGGCCGATGCCGAGCCCGCCCTGGGTGCGATCGCGGAAGCGCTGCAGCTGCGTGAACATGTCGAAGATCGCCGGCAACATCTCCGCTGGAATGCCGACGCCGGTATCTTCCACGGTCACCGTGGTTGCCTGCCCGGTCATCGTCATTCGCACCTGGATGCTGCCGCCAGACGGGGTGTACTTGACGCTGTTGTTCAACAGGTTCGCGAAGACCTGCGCGAGCCGCGTGAAATCTCCGTAGGTCCATACGGGGGACGCGGGCATCTCCACAGACAACGTGTGCTTTCGCGCCTCGATGCCCACCTTGCTCGCCTCGATGGCACTGTGCAGCACGGTACGGAGGTCGAGACGCTCGGGCCGCAGCTGCATCTTGCGGTGCGTGATGCGGGCAACGTCGAGCAGGTCGTCGGTGATGCGCACGAGCTGCAGGAGTTGCCGCTCCATTGTGTCGCGCGCCCGCTCGACGATCTCCCGGTCGTCGGGGGCCAGCCGCATCACTTCCAGTGCGCTCCTGAGCGGCGCCAGCGGGTTGCGCAGCTCGTGCGACAGCGTCGCGAGAAACTCGTCCTTTCGGCGATCCGCCTCCCGCAGCTCGAGCTCGGCCCTCTTTCGGTCCGTCATGTCAACGCAGACACTGACGCACCCGTACACGGCGCCCCGGGTATCGTAGAGCGGCTCGACGTCGTTCTGGATATACGCCACCGTGCCGTCCCGACGAACGATTTCGATTTCGTTGCTGACCAGCTCCCGCCGGCTGATCGCCTGTTGCATCGGCAGCTCTTCGGGCGGGATATCCTGGCCGTTGCGCTGGATTCGATATGCCGGCTCCTCCCCGCCGGACGGCGTCAGCGAGATGTTCACCTCCCGGGCCACACCGATGAGCGACGCGAGTGCGCGGTTGGCCGAGATGTACCGGCACTCCGGATCGTGTGCTATCGCGATGGGCACCGGCGCCGCTTCGAGGATGGCCTCGAGCGAGCGGAGACGCTGACGCAGTTCTTCGGCAGTCAGGGTCTCGACCGCGTCGAACGGGGAATCAGCACCCCGTGGGTTCTGCGAGTGCGGCGACTGCGCAGATTCGTCTTGACCTCGCGTGCCCATGAGGTGTCTCTCGAGACATCGGCTGTGGTCGCGTGGAACTCCTACGCGGTTGAGTGTACATCGCCCGGTGCTGTCGGCCCGGACCTCCTTCCCTTGCCCTTGCCCTGCAAGCTTTGCTCACGCGTGAACGTTCAACCTTGGCGCCGGCTGTTGCCCCGTAACTGCTCGGGCTGACTGCCGATTATGTCCAGGCTGACCTGACGCCCAAGTGCGCCCACTGGCCAGCCTGCCGTGCTGCTCGCGCGGAGTAAAGTGCCCGCGCCGTGAGTGCAATGCGAGTAAGCGCAATGGAAGAGCAGTGGCGATCCCGATCGATGCACGAGCTCCGGGTCAGTCTTGGTCAGGCATTCTCTTAAAATGCGTGAAAGGTACTCGCCGGCTTGCACCATCATCGGGAAGGCTGAGTAGCCTTCCGGTACGGACGGTTACTATTTTTCACTCCGCCCGGGCATGCACGTAC
>JACCXG010000596.1 GCA_013697225.1 Acidobacteriota bacterium | reverse complement strand
GGCGCCCGCCGTGACGATCGCCCCCTCACAGCCCATCAGCTCGGCGATCCGCGCGCCGACGCGCTCCATCAGCTCGTCCAGGTTCACGGCGTGCGCCGCCGCCTGGTGCTCGGCATCGCGAACCTCCGGCAGCATCAGCGCGCCGCCGTTGACGGTGAGCGTGCCGGTCAGGTTGATGAACGGGCGCACGCCGATGCGCGTGTAGATCTCGGCGGTGTCCGCGGCCGCGGCGCCGGGCGCGGCACCCGCCACGTCGACCCCGCCGATCATCCCGACCGCCGTCGCCATCCCGCCGATGCGAAACATGTCTCTCCGGCTCCACGGCGCCGGCTGCTCGGGCTCCCGCTTCATGACCCGTTCCTCCGTCGCGTGCTCGTCCCCAGGCCTATCGATGCTCATCGCAGCTCCCTACGTCACCCGATCCAGCACGCCAAGCTGCCGCATGGCGCGCTCGAGCGTCTGCCGACCCTCGGCCGGCAGCGGCTCCGGTTTCAGGCGCAGCGGCCCGCCGGCCAGACCGCGTAGCTCCAGGCCCGCCTTGAGCAGCACATCGCCGTAGGTCGCGCGGAGCCGATCGAGCTCGGCGAACTGATCCGCCAGTGCCATCGCGTCCTCCGTCCGCCCGGCCTTGAGCCACTCCCACAGCTCGATCGTCCGCGAGGCCGTGAAGTTCGCATGGCCGCTCGTGATCCCGGACGCGCCCGCGAGGTAGTTGAACGGCGCCATCCGCTCGTGCGCCGGGACGAGCGGGATCCGCTGCTTCGTCCTGACCGCCGCATCGCGAATGAACCGCAGGTCGCCGGTCTGCTCCTTGATCGCCAGGATGTTCGGCTGCTCCAGCAGCGCCTCGACCGTATCCAGGCTGAACAGGGTCACGGGGGAACGATACGGGATGACCCCGATGCCGACCGCGCGCGCGACCTCGAGGAAGTGCGCCCGCATGGCGGCATCGCCCCGTTTGCCGACCGTCTCGGACGGCAGGACGAGCGCCACGTCGGCGCCGGCCTTCTCGGCCGCCTGCGCGTTGGTGATCGCCTCGCGGGTCGTATCTCCGCTGGCGCCGCCCACCAGCAGGCGGTCGCTCTTCTCGGCTGCCGCAATCGTGAAGAGCCGCTGACGTTCCTCCGGCGTGAGCGCGAAGTACTCGCCGACCGCACCGCAGACCGCGAGCGTGTACGTCCCCTTGTGCGTGACGTAGAAGCGCATGTTCCGCGCGAACCCGTCGTAGTCCACCTCGACGCGCCCGCCGCTCAGGCGCATCGGCGTTATGGCGAACAGGGCGATCCCGCCGAGGTGCGGGCGCGCCGTGTCGCGCGTGAGACGCCCCTTGACCGGTGCCGGCGACTGGTCCGCCGCCGTGAGCCCGATGGACCGCGACAGGACCGACGCGGCAGTTCCGATCCCGATGGTCATGAATGCTTCACGCCTGTTCATGGAAACCCCTTCCGAAACGAGCTGCAGTCGCTCGAGAGCCCGGACAGCCGGCTCCCGTGGAGTATACGCCCGGCCGAAGTCGATCAAGGCGCCCGTGCCGGTTCAGGCGTCGTCACTGGTGAACTGGTCGTCCTCCAGACGCCAGATGCCCCGCACGTTCTGGTTCCCCAGCTCCGCCGGCAGCGTCGCGTCCGGGCAGCTTTGGTAACAGACCGGCCGGACGACCGGTAGACGGCCGCCGTGCGGATCGAGGTGAAGTGCGGGTCCGTGGTGGCCGGATCGGCCCGCCGTGGAGCATGGCCGCGCGCAGACCTCGATGCCGGTCCGGAAGCCGTCGAATATCAGGCGCCCCGCCTTGCGCTCGAGGACCCGCTACGAGTCGATCGCAGCAGGCGCAGATCCTCTTCGGGTCGGGCCGCGCCGCGGCGGCGTGGGATACAGCTTCGTGCGGTCACGGCCCCTCTGGCCGCGCGTCCCGTCACTGCTCCGACTGCCGCGGCCCGCGCGACGGGATCACCGGCAGGACGATGTGCGACGGCCGTTCGGCGTCGTGGTAGATCGTCTGCTGCGCGACCTTCAGTTCGGCGCTCGTGCCGAACTTCGCGCCCGTGTTCAGGTTCCGGTTGAACTGCGGGAAGTGGCTGCTGGTCACGTGGACGCGGATCCGGTGCCCCTTCTGGAACGCGATCGATGTGCCCACCATGTCGATCTCGAACCGGTAGACCTGCCCCGGCTTCATCAGCGTCGGCTTGCTGAGGCTGTCGCGGTAGCGTGCCCGCACGATGCCCTCGGCCATGTTGTAGCTCTCGCCGTCGGGATGCACGTCCACCAGCTTGGCCACGAAGTCCGTGTCCACGGCGTCGGACGAGGCGTAGAGCACGATCGTCACCGGCCCGGTCACCTCGAGCTGGTCCTGCAGCGGCTCGGACGTATAAATCAGAATGTCCTGGCGGTCCTCGATCGGGCGCTGGTCCTTCGGCCCGGTCGGCGTTGGCGTCCCGCAGCAGTTGTTCCCGCCGAGGGACGGAACCGGGTTCGCCGGATCGTACGTGTAGCGGTCCGCCGTCGAGGACCCTGCCGGCTTCGTCCAGGTCAGGCTCCCGTCACCCTTGGCGGTGTTCGCCCGGCCTCCGCTGGTGAAGTAGAACGGCCGGTAGTCCGTGCGCGCCAGCGGATACTCGTTCTCGTAAACCCACTCGTTGCGCCCCATGACGAACAGCTTCACGGGCGGTTCGCCGGCGAGGCCGTTGTCGATGCCCTTCAGCCAGTAGTCGTACCAGCGGAGCTGCAGATCCAGGGCGTCCACGTCCGCCTCGGGCCCGAAATCGATGTCGCCAAACGAGCGGGACGCTCCGTGGCCCCACGGACCGATGACCATGTGACTCATCGTGCGGGCCTCTGGCGTGCCCCCCTTCTGACTCATCCCGACGTACCCGCGAAGCGTGCCCTGGCTGAAGATGTCGAACCAGCCGCCAAAGGTGTGGGCAGGGATGGTGATCTTGTCGAACATCTCCTCGACGTTGAGCGGCTTCCAGTAGTCGTTGTAGTCGGGATTCGCCAGCCAGTCGTCGTAGAACTTGGCGTTCCGGCCAGCCAGCCGCTGCATCGTCGAGAGCGGAAGATGACGCTGGAGCGTATCGAAGTGGATGGCCGTGGCGTCGTCGAGCGTGTGCGGCCCGGTGTTCTGCATGATCCGGGATTCCTGGCGGACGGGCCCCCAGCCGAAGTTGAACGACAGGCGCCAGCCGCCGTTGAGCGTGATCCAGTCGTGATAGATGCTCGTCGAGGCGACCATCGGGAAGATGGTGACGAGGCCCGGCGGGTTCGCCTGCGCCGCGCGCCACTGGTTCTGGCCGAGGTACGAGCCGCCCTGCATGGCAATCTTACCGGTGGACCACGGCTGCTTCGCCGCCCATGCGACCGTGTCGTAGCCGTCCTGCTCGTCGTGATGGAACGGGTCCCACGCGCCTTCGGACTCGTGCCGCCCCCTCACGTCCTGGAAGACGTACACGTAGCCGCGCTGCGCGAAGAACACCCCGGCCGCGTAGGCCGACGGCGTGCGTTCGGTGCTGTACGGCGTCCGTGACACGATGACCGGATAGCGGCCCTCGCCGAGGGGCCTGAAGACATCGGCGTACAGCGTGACGCCATCCCGCATGCGGATCGGCACCAGGTTCTGCATCTGGATGTCATTGCGCGGCTCGACTGTTGGCGGAAAACGGACCACGCCGAGCGCCTGGGCCTGCGAGGGCGCCTGGGCGTGAGAGACCGACGAGGGCTGCTCGGCCAGGAACGCGGGAATCAGCAGGAGTAGCAGGACGAGGGCGACGGGACGGTAGGCTCGCATCGGGGTCTCTCCTCCGGGTGCCGGGTTGATATCCAGACGAACGGGTGTCGTGCGATCAGGCGGTGGGCGGGGCGCCCGACGGATGGTAGCCGCGCCGCTGCGCCTTCCAGTGGGCGGTGCCGTACTCGCCCAGCAGGACGCTCCCCTCCATCGTGGTGCCGCTCACCACGCCGGTGAACGTGTAGTTCAGCCGGACGCCCTGCAGGGTGTAGGAGCTCCGGAGCAGGATGTCCCGCCCGTGCAGCGTGCCCGCGAAGTCGCGGCTGGCAAAGCTGGCGTAGTGCGTCCCCACGAGCTCGTGCGCCTTCTGCTCGAGCGCGAAGGTGTGCCGCGCTGTGCCCGAGACGAACGTAACGTCCACCTCCCACTGGCCGCTCACGTCGGCGGCCGGCGGGTCAGTGCGCGCCGCCTTCCGCGGTGGGCTGGCCATGATCGCGTGGACGCGCTCGGCAATCAGCCGTTCCTCGCCCGCTTCGAGCTGGTACGGCGTGATCCGGATGATCGGCTCGGTGCTCGGCGGGAACGGCAGGAAGGACCCGGCGCCGCCGATCGCAATGCGCGGCTCGCCGTCCCAGAGCAGCTGCTCGACGTCCGTGCCGTTGAGCGGGATCCGCGCCGGATCCCACTGCACGCGCAGAGAGGGCGTGCGGTTCGACAGCCCCTGTGGCTGCACGATCTCGGCGGTGACGCCGGGGACCTCGGTGACGCGGTCCGCGATGTGTTCCAGCCAGGAGGTCCAGGTGCGCCGCTCTTCGGCGTGGTTCCGCGAGTGGCGCCACGCGTCGACCGCCGCCAGCATACCCATGATTTCTTCACGGCCCACTTTGAAGCCGCGTCCGAACCCGTGGTGCGGCGCGCTGTTGATCCAGGCGGCCTGCACGAGGTCGCGGCGGCCGATCAGCAGGCCGGCGCACTGCGGCCCCCGCAGGCACTTCCCGCCGCTGTAGGCGACCATGTCGGCGCCGTCGGTGAGATGGGGGTTCGGCACGACGAGCTCGTCGGCGGCCGCGTCCACGAGCACAGGGACGGCGCGCGGCGCGGCGAGCGACGCAATCACCTTCAGCGACAGCGGGCCCTCCTGCGATCCCCGCCCGGCCAGCACCATCACCATCGCGGTGCGCGGGCCGAGCGCCGCCTCCAGCTCCTCGCGACTGTTGACCTCGACGAGCCGCACGCCGGCCGCCTTCGCGGCGTGATCGTACGCCGTCCGCGAATAGCGGGGCATGATCACTTCGTCCTTGAGCCCCCGCAGGTCGGGCAGTTGCGCGAGCTTGTCGGGGTCGCCGCCCGCGATGCAGGCGGCGGCAGCCACCGTGATCGCGGCCGAGGCGCCGCTCGTCACGACGCCCCACTCGGCGCCGGTCAGCTCCGCCAGCCGGCGGCTCACGCCGTCCATCAGCTCGTCGAGCTGCACGTACTCGCGGGAGGCGCGCTCCATCGCCTCTTTGACCTCGGGAAGCACGCGCGTCGCCCCGACGATGGTCACCGTGCCGCGGGCGTTGATCAGCGGACGGACGCCGATGGCCTCGTAGATGCTGCCGTCGGGCGCCGGACGCCGCGCGTGCGGCGCCGCGGCGGCACCGAGGATGCGAGATGGCAGCATCCAGGCGGCGGCGAGCGCACCGCCCCTTTGCAGCAGCTGGCGCCGCGTCGCGCCGGCCCGCACGCCGTCGACAAGCTTCGACAGGTAACTTTTGGGCATCTATTCCACGTAGGCGATCGCGTCGATCTGCAGCAGCTGGCCCGGGTTCCGGAAGCCGGTGCTGCCGAAGTAGGACCTGACGGGCCGCGGCTCCGGCACGAGGCCGTTGTAGACGTCGTTCATCGGCTCCCAGTTCTTCGCCGAGTCCACGAGCGCGACCTGCACCTTGAGCAGATTGGCCATCGACGCGCCGGCCTCTTCGAGCAGCGCCTTCATCAGCCCCAGCGCATCGGCGGTCTGCTGCCGGATATCGCCCGGACCCTCAGGCCGCTTCGCCGGGTACCATCCGCCAATCCCGCTCACGAAGAGCAGGTGCCCCGACCGAATGACCCCCAGCGTGTTCGGCGACGTGCCGGTCGGATCCTTGTACAGCCGCTTGCGGGGCGGCTGATCGCCCTGGATCGCCCCGAGCCCCAGCAGCCCGGCCCCGGCCATCTGCACCATCTCACGCCGTGACGTCTTGCCCTCCGAGGTTCGTTTCATTTGCTGCCCCCTGCCCTGCAGTCCAGCGCGCGCTTTACGTCCGCGTCGTCAGGATCTGCCTGACGCGGTCCGCCACGATGATCTCCTCGCCCGGGCGGAGGCTATACGGAAAGAGCCCGATGCCGCGCGTCCAGTTCGGCCGGTAACGGGTCATGTCGGTCGCCACGATGGGCGGATCGCCGTTGACCAGGCGGTCCATCATCTGGTCGAGCGTGACACCGAGCTTCTCCTCGTCCCACTGGACCGAGAGGCGCGGCGAGTGGCTGTAGTCGTCGTTCGTGATGTACTCCGTGAAGAGGGTGGGCACCCCCTTGAGGCGCTCGGCAATGCGGTCGAGGGTTTCATGGTGCTTCCGCCGCTCGGCCGCGTCATCGCCCTTCAGGAACAGCTCCACGGCCGTCATCAGCCCGACAATCTCTTCCTTGCCCACCTTGGCGATGCGAGCGAAGCGGTTGTTCGGCGAGCTGTTGGCGTACGCCTTGGCGATCAGGTCCTTGCGGCCGAGGATCAGGCCGCTGCACTGCGGCCCCCGCAGGTTCTTGCCGCCGCTGAACATGACCAGGTCGGCGCCCATTTTGACGAACTTGCTCAGGTTTTCGGCCGGCGGCAGCTCGGCAGCCGCGTCCAGGATGAGCGGGAGCCCCGCGCGGTGGGCCAGCGCGATCATCTCCTCGAGCTCCACCTTGTGCCCGACCTGGTTGTGGCTGAGGATCATGGCGAGGGCGGCCGTGTTCGGGTTGATGGCGCGGCGGACGTCCTCAGCCGTCTCCACCTCCACCAGCTTGACACCTACCATCCGGAACGCATGGTCGTACGGCGTGCGATGCGCCTTCTGGATGATGAACTCGTTCTTCATGCCGGTGAGATCCGGCAGCTGCTCCATCTTCTTCGGGTCGTCCCCTGCCGTCACCGCGCAGGCCGACAGGCACATGCCCGCGGCGGCGCCGGCGGTGACGAACGCCGCTTCGGCGCCCGTCAGCTCGGCCAGCCGGGCGCCTACCCGCGCCTGGAGATCGTGGACCTGGACGAACTGCTGCGACGCCTCCTCCATCGCCTGCTTCACCTCGGGAGGCATCAGCGAGCCGCTGAGCGTGGTGAGCGTGCCGTAGGCGTTGATGAACGTCTTCACACCAAGACGTTCGTAGAGCGGCGTGTGCAGGTGCGCGGCCGCATGGGCGGCCTGCGCCTCGGCGGGCAGTGACGCCGCCAGCGATTCCGCGCCCAGCGCGAGGGAGGCGACGGGGGCGGCCAGGGCCGTGTGCAACAGCTCACGGCGGCTCAGCTCGGCTCGTGATTTCATCGGGCTCCTCGAGGGTGGTCCGGGCGTGCCGGGTTACCGGGAATAGGTTCTGATCGTGAGCTCGTCGTTGGCGCCTGCCGGCAGAATCCTCGTCCGTCCCTGGGGGTCCTTCTTGAAGAACTCGGCGTACACCTGGTTGATCTGCTGGAAGCCTTGATGTCGGCGAGGTGCATGACCGAGCTGACCGCATCGTCCAGCGACGCGCCGGCGCCTCGAGCACCCTGGATGTTCACCAGCGCCTGCCGGGTCTCGGCCTGGATGCCGCCGTGGACGACCTGCCGCTCTCAAGGTCCAGCCCCTTGGCCCTGCGACGAAGATGAAGGTCACTCTAATCACGATACCTGGGGGAGAGTCAAGACGGACGCCCGGCCGAGGCTTATCCGCACGGCGATGGTGGCAGATGGAGAACCGCGCCGCGATCATGCGCGAGCCGTCCTGACCGCCGCCCCCTCCCCGAAGCCGTACTCGCCGTACTGGGCCTGGAGCCGGCGCAGTTCGCGCGTGTGCTCCTCGATGAAGTCCTTCGGGGCCTGGCGGACTGCAAGGAGGAGTGGTGGGGCTGCTCGACGGAAAGGTCGCGCGCGCGTGCGCCGCTACTTGTCGATCCCAAACAGGCCCCGCCGGATGTGTTGGAACCTGAACCGACGCGGGTTCACGTCGGTCGCGCCACCTGAGTTGACCTCCACAATGCGCGCCGCAATCGGCGCATACGCGGCCCGCGGCGCCGTCGTGCCCTTGGCAACCAGGATCTTCTGCCGTTCGGGATAGACGCCGTTGCTGATCAGCTGATGCAGGCTGTTGGGACTGGTCGGGCGGTTCGTCAGGAGCAGGAGATTCGGCAGATCCCTGGTCGAGCCCTCGACCTCGATGACCGCCGTGTGGCCCATGTCCCGGTACCGCCCCCCTCCGTGACGGACCTCGCGCTCCACGTACTTGCCGTCGTGCAGCGCCTTCACGCGTCCCACGATTCGTATCGGGTCGCCGTGCAGCCGGTCGGTCTTGCCCCCGACCAGCTGGGCGAACGCACTGCCCACGCCTGCACTGAATGCGGCCGCGTTCGCTTCGGGATCGGAGATGACCACCACCCATCCCTGGGCCTTCTGGCGCACCAGCTCCTGGAGGATGAACGTGCCATCCCCCGTCGATCCGCCGCCGATGTTGTCGCCCGTGTCCATGAGGACGACCGGAAACGCCGGCGCTGCCATCGCCTCCTTTACGGCCGTCGCGGGATCGGGTACGCGCAACACGAGCTGGTCCCGCAGGCCCCACAGCATTTCACTCAGACGCTTCGCCTCACGCTCGGCCAGCTCCGGGTCGTTGTCGGTGACCACGATGACACTGGGGCCCATGGCCGGGACGTCCGCCCACTGGTAGCCCCCCGGCACGCTCGCGGCCAGGACCTTGGGGTTGGTCTCCTCCAGCCGGCGGCTTTCGTCCGTGACGGTCTTGTAGGGGGCCGCGAACGTGTTCTGAAACACGATGTTCACGATCATGGGGGGCTTCACGATGGCCTGAACGGGCTTGACCGTCCCGTCGAGCATCTTCGCGAGAATCGTGGCCGCCTGGATGCCCCGCTGCTTCGTGTCGAGGTGCGGGTTGTCTTTGTAGGTAATGAGGACGTCGGAGTATTTGACAATCTCCTCGGAGACGTTGGCGTGGAAGTCGTGGGTGACGACAATCGGGAAGTCCTCGCCCATGGCCTCCCGGACGCGCCGCACGACTTCGGCGTCGCCGTGCGGGTACCCGTCGACGACCATCGCCCCGTGCAGGATCAGTATGACGCCGTCGAAGCGGGGGCTGGCCGTCCGTATCTGGTGCACGAGCTTCTCGAGGGTCTTCTCGAAAGACGCCTTCTCGACATGCCCGAGAAAACTGGCCCCGGCGCGCAGCACCGGGTGCACCTCGAGGCCCAGTCTGCCGGCCGCCTCGATGACGCCGCTGGCGACCGTGCTGTCCTTCGCGTTCTCCTCCATCCAGACCGCGGGGTCCCGGGGTTCTTCCTCCACCATCGGCTGGGCCTTGGGATACAGCGAATTCGATTCGGCGGTCAGGCCGCCGACCGCAATCCTCCGCGTCTGTGCCGCCGCCGGTTCGACGAAGGTCCATGCGCAGGCCAGAATCAGCGCGAGCGTTCCACTCAACCTCATTCCACACCTCACGATTGGCTTGATCGATGCCTGACCTTACCGGCGCTCCCGCTCCTGCCGGTCAGGCCTGGAGAGGCCCGGCCCCGCATCGAGGGCCCGCTCAAGCGCCTGCAGCGTGAGGTCGATGTCCTCGTCCGTATGGGCGGCCGAGACATACCATCGTCCGTCCGGCAGGACGAGAATGCCTTCGTCGAGCAGGGCCAGGACGAGGTTCGCGTATAGGGCCGTATCGGCCGCGAGCAGTTCGCGGTAGGTGGTCGCGACGGCTGGCATGAACGAGACCTGGAAGATCGGTCCCCCGCCCGACGTGACCGCTCTCAGGCCGGCAGCCGCCAGGGCCTGCTCGATCCCGGTCCTCAACCGTTCACCTCGCCGCCACATGTCGACGAACACCGCGCCATTATCACGCGCGAGGGTCTTCAGCGTCGCGGCGGCGGCCGCCAGCGACAGCGGGTTGCCGTTGAGCGTTCCGGCGTGGAGCACCTGGCCCTGCGCAATCCAGTCCATGAACTCGCGCCGGCCGGCGAGCGCGCTGAGGGGCGCGCCGCCTCCGAGGGCCTTGGCGTAGGTCGCCAGGTCGGGCGTCACGCCGTAGAAGGCCTGTGCGCCGCCGAGATCCAGGCGGAACCCCGTGATGACCTCGTCGAAGATCAGCAGAGCCCCGGAGGCCGACGTGATCTCGCGAAGGAAGCCTAGAAATCCCTCGGCAGGCGGAATGCAGCCGCTGTTGCACAGCAGCGGCTCACAGATGACGGCGGAAATCTCGTGACCCTGCGCATCGAACGCCCGCTCGACCGCGGCCCTGTCGTTCCATTCGGCCAGGATCACCGTGTCATGAGCACGCTGTCCGGTCCCGACAGGAATCGGCCGCCCGGCCGCCGCGCGGATTTCCTCGGCGGTCGGGTGGTAGTTGACGAGAACGGTGTCATCCCAGCCGTGGTAGTGCCCCTCGAACTTCAGATACTTCGGCCTCCCGGTCACGCCACGGGCCAGCCGGAGCGCCGTCTGCACGACTTCCGTGCCGCTGCACGCGAAGCACACCAGATCCGCGCAGGGCACGAGAGCCTTCACCATTTCGGCGACCTCGAACTCCAGTTCGTGCTGGGCTCCGAAGGTCAGCGACTTGCGTGCCTGGGCCGCCACCGCCTCGGCGACCACGGCCGGTGCGTGGCCGAGGATCAGCGGCCCCCACGCCAGGCCGTAGTCCAAGTAATCGTTGCCATCCACGTCGGTGACCGTCGATCCGGCACCCCTCTCGAAGAACAGGGGATACGGCCTGGCACCGCGGCGGATGGTGCTGGACACCCCGCCGGCCAGCGACTGCTGCGCCCTGAGGTAAAACTCGGCCGAACGCCGGGTCCTGGCCCTCACGTTGCGCTCGCGCTCCTCGGCACGAAAACTGGTGCGCGCTTCGAACATCGCTGCCCTCGAGGTCATGGTTTCGCACCGTGACGCGGATGCCAGCGACCCGCTCAGGCCCGCCGGAGGAGATCCCGCAGGCGTGACGCGACGAGTTCATGCTCGTCGTCTCGCAGCATCCACATGGAGACCCGGACCCCGGCAGCTCCTGCCGGCGAGACCCAGATCGGCGGGTCTCCGCCTCTGAGCCGTCCGACGACATCCTGGGTTGACAGCCCGAGCGCCGTCTCGTTCCACGTGACCGAGACGTGCGGCACCCGGTTGGCGATCTCCGGAACGTGCAGCTCCGCGCTGACGTGCGGGAGCCCGCTGAGCGCCCGGAGCACGTGGTCGGCCCGGCGGTCGAGTTCCTTCCGCTCCGCCTCGTGGTCGACGGTGAGATACCGCTCCAGGGCCGCCAGCGCGCCCATCATCTCTTCCTTCCCGACTTTCATGCCGCGCCCGATGCCGCCGTGAGGGCTGATGGCGTGCTGGGCCGCCCGCACCAGGTCCGCCCGGCCCAGCAGGAAGCCGGTGGCCTGCGGGCCGAGCAGGCCCTTTCCTCCCGAAAACGCGACCAGATCGAAGCCTTCCCTGACGTACGCCCAGAGGCGTTCGGCCGGCGGCACGTCGGAGGCGGCGTCATTGAAGGTGAAAACGCCCCGCTGCCGGGCGACGTCGATCCACTCGCGCCGCTGGATCTTCCCATCCGGATCCGCCTTGTTCAGGAAGAACATCATGGCGGTCCGCTCGTTGATGGCCGCGTCGAGTTCCTGCCGGGTTTCGACCCAGACGATCTTCGCGCCGACGAGCGTCATCTGCGCCTCGTAGCCGCTGCGATGGCTCTGCTGCTGGATGATCTCGTTCTTCAACCCCGTCGTGTCGGGCAGTTGAGGGATCTTTTCCACGTCCCCCCCGGCCACGCAGGCGGCGGTGGCGCAGGTGATCGCCGAGGCCGCGCCGCAGGACACCATGGCCGCCGGCACGCCCAGAAGGCTGGCGACCCGTGCGCCTACCTTTTCCTGCAATTCGGTGAGGGGAATGAAGAAGCGCGACGCCTCGACCATGGCCTCGACGACCTCCGGAGGCATGCTCGTCCCCCCGAGACTGGTGACGACGCCCACGCCGTTGATGACCGGTTTGATGCCCAGCTTGCGGGTGTAGATACTGGAGCCGTCGAGCGCGGGGAGAGGCAGGGCGGCGCGGGCTTCAGGCGCTGCCGGTCCGGCCGTCCCGATCACGGCTGCCGTGGCGGCCGTGGTCTTCAAGAAATTCCTGCGACTCGGCTTGTCGGGCATCTCGGGCTCCTTCTGTCGGCAGAGCCGGCCGGGACGGCCGCGCCGCGTGCATGATTCTTATCGCCACGTCATCGAAAAGCAATACGCTGAAGCCTGTAAGGAGGGACCCGTTGCCCGCTTCCCGTCTTCTTCGCGTCGTACCGGCGATCCTGGCTGCCCTGCTTCTGGCTCCACGCTCCGGTCTCCTCTCGGCACAGCAGGATCCGCCGGCGCGGCCGCGCCTGCCCTTCGTCGCAGCCGTGCGAGCGGGGGACACGCATTACTTTTCCGGGTGGGGCAGCCGCAATCCGGCCACCGGGGAGCACCCGGAGGGATTCGACGCGCAGGTGCATCAGCTGATGAAGAACCTGCAGGAGCTGCTGCAGAAACATGACCGCGAGCTGCGGCACGTCGTGCACTCTCACGCCTACATCACGTATCCGGATCGATTCGCCGACTTCGCGCGCATTTATGGACAGTACTTCTCCGGTCCCCCGCCGGCGCTCACCCTCGTCGGCGTTCCCCGCCTGCCCGCCACCGAGGTCGAAATCACCTTCATCGCCTCTCACGCCGGGGAGCTGACGCCCGTTCGTCTCGAGGGGGGCACGACCTCAACCCATGCAAGCCCCGCCCTTCGGGACGGCGACTACCTCTACGTCTCGGGGATGGACAGCCGCGATCTCCGCACGGGCCGGTTACCTGAGGGCACGTTCCGGGACCACGCACGGAAGGCCCTGGAGAACGTGGGGACGGTACTGCGCGCTGCGGGCATGGCGTATCGCGACGCCGTGAAAGCCGAGGTATTCCTCACCGATCTCGCGAATTTCGAGGCGATGAACGAGATCTATCGCAGCGTTTTCTCAGAGGCGCCGCCGACGCGTACGACCATCGGGGTCAGGGAGCTGCCCGGTGGCTCGCCGATCGTCATCAACCTGGTCGCGGCCACCGGCAAGGAGATCATCGTGGCCGACGGCGTGAAGCCGGGCCCGATCATCAGCCCCGCCATCCGCGTCAGGGATCGGGTGTTCCTCTCCGGCAGGATCGGCACAGCGCCGGGAGGCGTGGGCGCACAGGTCCGGGAGGTCATGGACGATCTGGGCCGGACGCTCCGCGCAGCCGGTCTGGATTTCTCCCACGTCGTGGAAGCCAAGGTCTACCTGGCTGACATGGACGACTACGCGGCCATGAATGAGGCGTACGGCGGCTATTTCCGTGAGCGCTTCCCGGTTCGATCCTGCATCCAGGCTGGATCGCTGCTCCGGGACTCCAGGGTGGAGATTACGCTGACGGCTGATGCGACGGTCCGGCCCTGACCTCTCGCCCCCGAACGTTCGCGATACCCTTCGCCTGTAGACTGGAGCACACCCATGCCCGACAGACGACGATTTCTCCAGAGCCTTTCGACCCTGCCGCTGGTTGGCGGGCTGTTCCCCGACTGGGCTGCCGCGGTCCAGCCGGTGCCGGCGGAGCGCGACTTCTTCAAGGAGCTGGGGGTCCGGCCCATCATCAACGCCGCCGGCACCTACACCATGTTCACCGCCACGCTCATGTGGCCGGAATGCGTGCGCGCCATCGAGGCGACCTCCCGGAAGTTCGTGCGCCTGACGGATCTCTCGGAGGCCGTGGGCGCCCGGATCGGCCGGATGCTCGGCTGCGAGGATGCCCTGGTCACTTCCGGGGCGGCGGGGGCGCTGACGCTCGGCACGGCCGCCTGCATGACCGGGACGGATCCCGACAAAATCCGCCGGATCCCGGACACCACGGGAATGAAGGACGAGGTGATCGTCCAGAAGTCCCACCGCTTCCCCTACGACCACATGGTGCGCAACTGCGGCATCCGCCTGGTGGAGGCCGAAACCCGCGAGGAACTGATCGGCGCGATCAGCGATCGGACAGCGCTCCTGCTGTTCCTGAATAAGAGCGACCCCCTCGGACAGGTCAAGCAGGAGGAATTTGTCCGGATCGGAAAGCAGTACAAGGTGCCCACGTTCAACGACGCCGCGGCGGACGTCCCTCCAGTGGGCAACCTGACGCGCTACCTGCGCATGGGGTTCGACCTGGTGACGTTTTCCGGGGGGAAGGGGCTCCGGGGTCCCCAGAGCGCCGGCCTGCTGCTCGGGCGCGGCGACCTGATACAGGCAGCCCGCCTCAATACGCTGCCGCACAGCGATACGATCGGCCGCGGGCTGAAGGTGAACAAGGAAGAAATGATCGCCATGCTGGTCGCGCTCGAGCAGTACATGGCCCACGACCACGAGGCTGAGTGGCGGCGCTGGGAGGACTCGATCGAGCGGATCCGGCGCGAGGTCGTCGCGGTGCCAGGCGTGCGGGCGGAGCGCTTCGTGCCGGTGCTCGCCAACGCGGTGCCGCATCTGCGGATCCAGTGGGAGGCGCAGGTGCGGGTCACCCCGACCGACGTGATGCAGGCCTTGCGTGAGGGGGACCCCTCAATCGAGCTGGTGCCGCTGTCAGCGCAGGCCCGCCGTCTCGAGGTCTCCTCGTGGACGCTGCAGCCGGGCGAGGACGCGATCGTGGGGGGTCGGATCCGTGAGGTCCTGTCAGCCGGGGCCTCGGAGGCGTAGCCCCGTCAACGGCGACCGCGCAAGGCCGACCTTGACCGCTCTGGCGGCCGTCTGGAGGCGAACACGCCGTATCGGCGGGCATGCAGACCTCCGCGAAACTCCCGGTTCAGCGCCTCCCGGCCTGCTCCCAGTCCACGGATGCCATCCCGTTCAGATCCCACACGACGCGTCCATCGCGCACGGTCAGCTCGCATTCGAGCTTCCGTGTCCCCGTGAACCGGGCGTCCGATACGTCCAGGAAGCCGAAGTCCCCTTCCCGCAGGCGGAAGACCGCGACATCGGCCGGCGCGCCGACGTCCAGGTGGCCTAATTCGGGGCGCTGGATGACCTTCGCCGGCGCCCACGTGGACTTCTCGATCGCCTCGCGCAACGGCATGCCCAGGTTCAGCATCTTCGACATCACGCTGGCCATGTCCTTCATGCCGCCGTTCATGCTGCCGGTGTGAATGTCCGTGCTGATGGTGTCGGGCCAGAAGCCCTGCCGCGTGGCGGGCACCGCCTGCCGGAAGAGGAAGCTGCCGCCGCCGTGGCCCACGTCGAAGACGACGCCGCGCTTCTGGGCGGCGAAGAGGTAGGGGCGTATCTTGCCGTCCGCATCCAGCATCGGCACGCGCCCGAGAAAGGTGTGCGTGTAGATGTCGCCGGGGCGCAGCCGCTTCGTGACGAGCTCCTCGAAGGGCCGCTCCTGGACGAATTGCCCGAAATCCACCATGACGGGGATGCCGGCCAGCCGGCCGGCTTCCACTGCCCGATCCACCGGCGCCCACTCGGGTCCGCTGTAGTGGGCGGTCTTCACGCCCACGATCAGCCCGGGGTGCTGCCGCGCACGCTCGGCAGTCAGCCTGGCGTCCATGTCCGCCAGGTCCTGCTCGACCGGCCCGCCCTTCATGCCGCTGCCCACGATGTTGAGGAAGGCCAGCACGCGCGTGCGCGAGCGATCGATGACCTGCGCCTCGAACTGCGGGAAGTTGCGCCATCCGGCGCCGCC
>JACCXG010000579.1 GCA_013697225.1 Acidobacteriota bacterium | reverse complement strand
TTGTAGATCAGGAAAAGCGGGAAATACCGGAACGTGCGGAGATGCAGCCGGGTGACTGAGACGAGCACCATGTGCTGATCATCGCATCTTCTGTTCATCAGCCGGGTAAGCCTGGAACGGAGACTTGGCGCGGATCTCCTCTCCTGTCGTGGGGCAGCGGGCCAGCGTGTAGGTCACTACCCTCCTCCGGGAACGGCGTGCCGGGGCGACCGGGCGGCGTCAGCAGCGCGACAAGAGCATCCGGCGACAAAAAACTCCGCCTCGGAGGACAACTCATCAGTTTCGGTCGAAAACCCCCGCAGAATGGGCGGCATGCCTCGTGTAGTCCAGCTTAGCCGTATGGCCAGGACTCCCGAGAGCGGATCGTCGCGGACACCCTGTCCGCGGTGCGAATCGCTCGACACGGCCCTGGCCATCGCTACCGACCATTTCGTCTATCTGCAGTGCCGCAACTGCCAGGAGGTCTGGCGTCTTCCAGAACGTCGCCGGTTCCGTCGGCACAAGACGAATGGCGGATCACCCCCCGGTCCGAAAACGGAATCGTAATCAGGCGGAGGGGCTTCAGGTCGCTGGCTTGCGCTGGTGCTTGCTGCAGTCACGCATCCGTCGCGATCCGTGATCTCTGAGTCCAACCAGAAAACCGACGTAGCAGGTCACCGCGTCTGGAACTCACCAAGCCTGCGCATCAGAGGTTCGTGCGAGTTGTACGGGCGGGGACAGCGATCGCGGAGGGAGCAGACGCGCCCGACGAACAAGGCCACCGGCACCGAGGACACCACCCACCCCAGTAGACCGTATACGAAGAGGAGTCCCATGCCCGTCTTCCCCTTTCCTAGTTCCGCCTCCGGTGTCGGGGCGGTATCCGGTTTTGAGCAAACCGCAGGCCAGGGGATAGATCAATCGTTCTGCGCCGGAAATGCGCCAGAGATGACACCGTCGCACATTTTCGGTCATGCCGACCGGCGAGGTGGGCGTTCGGTTCCCCGACAGCCGCTCGCACGGATGTGTAGATTTGTCCGGTCCCCGAAGCGTGGCCACGTCCTTGACTTCGTCAGGCGTGGAGCGTAGGCTGCCGGCACTCACGATCCACGGACAGGCCCGTCCGGCGCCCGGTTCGCGCACGGTCCATCAGGGTGAGCGTCTGGCGCCTGACCGGATGACTGTGAAACGGCCCGGAGACGATTTCGGCTTCCGGACGGCCGTCACATACCACTGGCAAGGAGCTGATAATGCCTACCCTCCGATGCCGGCTGTGGACTTCGACAGCCGCCATGTGCGTCGGCGTAGCCCTCACGGCGGCGTCCACGACGCCCCGCGTCTCCTTCAGTGACAGCCGGCTGAAGAATGGCCTGCGCGTGATCATCTCCGAGGACCACAGCGCACCTGTCTTCTCTCTCGCGGTTGCTTACAACGTGGGCTCGCGTGACGAGCGCAAGGGGCGGACGGGGTTCGCCCACCTCTTCGAGCACATGATGTTCAAGGGATCCGCGAATGTCGGCCCCGGCGAGCATTTCCTGCTGATCTTCAACAACGGCGGCAGCATGAACGGCACCACCAACAAGGAGCGGACGAACTATTACCAGACGCTCCCCTCGAACCAGCTCGACCTCGCGTTGTTCCTGGAAGCCGACCGCTTGCGCTCCCTGGAGATTACGAAGGACAACCTCGACAACCAGCGGCATGCCGTACAGGAAGAGCGCCGCTCCGGCCTCGACAATCAGCCGTATGGCCGGACCTTCGAAGCGCTCGAGGAGCTCGCGTTCGACAACCCGGCCTACCAGCACTCTGTCATCGGCTCGATGGAGGATCTGAACGCCGCAACGGTCGAGGACGTCGCCGCCTTCTTCAAGACCTACTACGCCCCGAACAACGCCGTCCTCTCGATCGTGGGGGATGTCAAAGCCGACGAGGCCCTCGCCAGGACGCGCAAATACTTCGAATCCATCCCCTCCCAGAGCCCTCCCCCGCCGGTTGACATTACGGAGCCTCAGCGGACCGAGGAGCGGCGGCTGACGCTGGATGATGGTCTGGCCAGGCTGCACCGGATCGACATGGCCTACAAGATTCCTCCGGCGACCTCTCCGGACGACGATGCCTTGTCTGTGCTGGGGACGGTGCTCGGTGGCGGCCGGAGCTCGCGGTTGCACGAGCAGCTGGTGCGGCAGAAGGAGCTGGCCTCGACGGTCGGCGCGTTTGCCGGAAGCGGCCGCGGTCCCGGGCTCTTCCGGATCGTTGCGATGGCCCTGCCCGGCAAGGCCGTCGCCGACGTCGAACGAGCACTGGACGAGGAAATCCAGAAGGTCCTGAACGGGTCAATCGCTGACTGGGAAATGGAGAAGGCGCGCACGACGGCCCGCAGCGCCTTCATCTCGAACGTGCAGAGTACGCTTGCAAGAGCCATCATCCTTTCGGAGTACGCGCTCTTCTACGACGATCCGGACCTGATCAACAGGCGGGCGGCGAAGATTGCCGCCGTCACGGCGGCGGATGTTCAACGGGTGGCGCGCCGGTACCTCACCGCGCAGAACCGCACCGTCGTCATCACCAATCCAAGTCCGAAGGGCCCGGCGGGGGCTGCGGGAGGCCTGTGATGCGCATCCGTCTGGTCTCGGCGTTGTTCGTGCCACTGACGCTGACGTGTGCCACCCTGCTGATGGCTCAGGTCGCGCCCGCTCCCCAGGCGCCGCCGTCGACGAAGGGAGTGGTGGCCAAGGGGCGGGCACCGGTGTCCGACGAGGTGCTGCGTGTCAAGCTGCCGAAGCCGCAGACCGCCACCCTGCCAAATGGTCTGCACCTGATGGTGCTCGAAGACCGCCGTGTACCGCGGATCACTTTCCAGTTGCTCATCCCCGGCGCCGGAGGCTACTACGATCCGGAAGATCTGCCGGGCCTGGCGAGCATCACCTCGTCGATGATGCGTGAAGGGACTGCGAGTCGTTCATCGCTGCAGCTGTCCGAGGCACTCGAGACGATGGCCGCCACGCTGGTCGTCGGAACCGGAATGTCGGCGACGGACGCCACAGTGTCCGGCTCCTGCCTGACCGAGCACGCCGGGCAGCTGTTCGAGCTCTTTGCCGACCTCCTGCTGAACCCGTCATTTCCGGAAGACGAGCTCGGGCGATACACGCAGCGCACACGAGCGACACTGCTTCAACAGCGGGCGAACCCCGGCTTCCTCGGAAGCGAGATGTTCGCGAAGATCATGTACGCTGGGCATCCGGGTGGCCGCATCGCGGTCGGCAACGAGGCGCTCGACGCTGTCACTCGCGGGGCACTCGTCGAGTTTCACCGCAGCCGCTACATCCCGGATCATGCGGCGCTGGCAATCGCCGGCGATATCTCCCTGGCAGACGCGCGCAAGCTCGTGGAGACGAGGCTTGCAGGCTGGAAGAAGCGCGGAGTCGCGGAACCTGCTGTTGCGGAACCCCCCTCCCCCGCAGACACGCGAGTGACGTTGTTGTCCCGTCCGGGGTCCGTCCAGACCAGCCTGATCGTCGGCACGCCCGCCATCTCCCGGACCGACCCGGCGTACGACGTTCTTCAAGTGATGAACAAGGTCATCGGGGGTGGGCCGACCGGCCGGCTGTTCCTCACGCTGCGCGAGGAGAAGAGCTACACCTACGGCGCCTACAGCGGGCTGTCCGCGCCGCACTGGCGCGGGGCCTGGCAGGCCTCGACCGACGTGCGGTCGGAAGTCACCGGGGATGCGTTGCGCGATCTGCTCGCGGAGATTGCGCGGCTGCGCGACGAGGCGGTCCCCGAGCAGGAATTCCGGAACCACAAGCGGGCGATGGTGGGGAGCTTCGCGTTGTCGCTCGAGAGTCCGCAGCAGATGATCGGCTACTACGTCACGAGCTGGCGTTTCAGGCTGCCCGCTGATTACTGGGACCGGTACCCGGAGCGTATCGACGCCGTGACGCAGGAGCAGGTGCAGTCCGCCGCGCGGAAGTACCTGGACCCGTCTCGTCTCCACATCGTGGCCGTGGGGGAACTGGAAAAGGTACGGCAATCGCTCGAAAGCTTCGGACGGCTTGACCTGTACGACACCGAGGGAAAGCGTCTCACCGAGGATCAATCCCGATAACGTT
>JACCXG010000574.1 GCA_013697225.1 Acidobacteriota bacterium | reverse complement strand
TGCCTGTCGTGGTGGAGACCAGCCCCTGCCCCAGCACGTCACCGGCCGCGCTGATCTCGGCACCCTGCGTTCCATTCTGCGACCACACCGCCACGAAGCGTCCGGTGCCCGTATTGAACGCCACGTCAGTGATAAAGGTTGCCGCGCCGACGTTGAAAGTGTTCCGCCGGATGACCTGGCCGGCAGGTGTGACGCGCGCAAATGACGTGGTGGCTCCGGCATTACTGAAGCCTGTGTAGACCACTCCGAAGTCGTCTGTCGTGGAGTTCCAGGCGACGCTCGGGTCACGGGAGCCCACGCCGGAGGCGGAGATCTGAAAGGTGGGTCCGACGGGGGCGCCGCTCAGGGTGATGCGTGCGCCGTGTATCAGGTAGTCGCCGGATCGCCACGTCACCAGGAAGAGCTGGCTGATGGGGGAGTACGCCACCGCCGCCCCCGATTCCCACCACGTCGAGGAGCTCTCGATGATCCGAATGGGAGAGACGAGCCTGTTCGGAAAGGACACCATTCTGGTGTGCACGAAGTTGGGCGACCCAACGTTCTCATGCCAGGTGACGAGGAATCCCCCTGCATGAGGGCTGTAGGCCACGCGCGGGTAATGCGCGAAGCCGGCCCCGCCGCTGATCACGAAGGGGCTGGTGACCGGCACGCCAGCCACGTTCACGAAGATGCCCCACGTCTGGCCGTAGGAGCCCACGACCAGGTAGACGGCATTTGCGGGGTCGAACGCGACGTCGCTTCCCCGCACACCTGTCGCTATGAGCGAAGGGTTGCTGCCGACTCTCGAGAGCTGGGCTGAAGCTGGAGCGGCCGAGCCGGCAACCGCGAGCAGGACCGTGGCCAGTCCGGCAAGGCGCCGCGGAGAGCACCAGCGGCGGGCCCGAAGACGAAGAAAAGTGTGGGTCATAAGCATGGGTCTCTGAGTAAAGCCGGATGTGGCTGCTGTCATGGCTGCTTTTCAGTATCGGCGGCGGCAGGAGTGAAGTTTAGAGCAATACGGGGAAATCATGTGCGCCCCCGGGATCATCGCGTGAGCTCGAGAATCCGGGCCGCTGCCCGCACGCTCGTGAGGGCGTCGGGATTCCGCAGGAATCGCCGCAGGGAGGAAAAATCCGCGGCGAGCTGCCGGACGAACGTCCGGGCGGCTTCCTCGCGGACTGCCGGATTTTCCGAGGCCCCAAGGCGCTCCAGGACCGCCCTGGCGACCTCCGGCTCGTAAGGAGCGATGAGCCGCGCAGCTCCGAGCTGCACCGTGGCATCTTCGTGCCTGGTCAGATCCCGAACAACGCCCAGCCAGGAGCCCGTCGGCCGAACCGAGAGCGCCTCCACCGCGCCAAGCCGCACGGCTCCATGTTCCGAGGCCATCAACTCTTCGAGCAGATTGACCCCACCATAGTCCTGCAGGCGGTACAGGGCGGAGGCGGCGGCAACCCGCACCGGAAAGACGGGATCGTTCAGCAGCGGCTTCAGGCTCGGGATGGCCTCCGCGGCGCCGAGTCTCCCCAGCGCCTCGGCCGCAGCGGCCCGGTGCTCCTCCCGGACGTCGTTCAGCAGCTCGAGGAGCGGGCGCACCGCGATGGCGCTCCCGCTGTCGCCGAGAGCTTTGATCGTTCTGACCTTGCTGCCGGCCGGGGTGCGCAGCGCTGCCACGAGGTTCTGAACAGCGCGGGGGTCACCAATGGACGCGAGCATCTCGGTTTCGATGAGGCCCCCCTTGGCAGCGGCCGCAGAGAGGTCCGCCTGCACGTCGGCCTCTCCCTCGGCCGCAAGCGCTGTTGCAGCTTCGAGCCGTGCGGGATGCTGGCGGTCGGCCGCCACCCTGCGCAGGTGCGCGTGCGCGACCCGTCGCAGGACATACGGATCGTCCACCGGCCGGTCTCCAAGCCAGCGTTCGTACGGGGCAAGACCGGCAAGGGTGCCCCCCCGCACGATGTCGACCTCGACCGCGAGTACGGCGGCGGCGGCGCTACGTGGGTACTCGGCAATCGCGCGCTCCGCGATCTTCCCCGCAAGCCCCAGATTGCCCTGCTTGAGCGCCGACCAGCCGTCGGCCACCGTCTGCACCTCGGGAGAGGATGCCGGCGGAGGCGCACTCTGGGCGAAGGCAGGCAGGACCAGGAAGGCTGCAAGCAGCCCGATCGTCACCTGATGTGCCGCAGCGGCTCGAGTGCGGACGTAGCCGTGATCAACCATGCAGAATTTTCAGCGTGCGGATGGTTCCGGCATCCCCCATGCCGCGCCGGATCTACTT
>JACCXG010000552.1 GCA_013697225.1 Acidobacteriota bacterium | reverse complement strand
CGGTGATGCGGCACCCCCCGCGGACACTCCGACGGGGCAATACGAGAGAACAGTAGTCGAACATCCGGGGGTCCGGGTCGACGTCGCTCCCGACGACCCGGACCCCGGGGAAGACGAGGTCGGGGTCGCTTCGCCGCCCGGTGCGCGTACGAGTCCCGCTCCGAGACCGCGCCCGGCAGAGGACGTTCCCGAGAGGGAGGAAGAGATTATCCCGTCCATCAGACATCCGAGGGGCGCGTACGAACCCGAGGCACGGGCATCCGTCAAACCGATCGCGGAGACAAGGCCGGATCTGGACGCTCCGGATGAGTTACGCTCCACGGAGATCGCGGTTGACGCCGCAAGGGCGGGTGCAAGCCCCCAGGTCCGGTCCGTCATTGACGCACGAGGATCGTGGAGTGAGCAGAAAGCCCCAGAAGCCGGCGCGTGGGCCGCGCGCGTCGAACCGGCCGAGAGGATGCTAGCGACCCGGGATACCGCAGGAGGGCGACGTGAGGAGGCGGCGAAAACCCGTCCCGGGGGTCTGGAAGGGTCCCTCCCGGCCGATCCAGGCCGCGCCGCGCGGGCGACGGAGGTCGCGACCGTGATCCCGGCGAGGCCCGCGGTCCGGCCCGGTCGGTCCGACGAGGTTACCGCGCGCCCGGCGACTCCTCCGGCTTCGTCCGACCCCTCGGATCTGTCGTCGCACGCCTCTGGCCGGACCGCGGTACGAGAACGGCGTCCAGGGCCGCCGCCCAGGGTTATCCCGGACGAGCGGGCAACCGGGCCCGAAGCGTCCCCATCCGTCTCTGCGGCGCCGGACGCAACCCTCATGAAGCCGACGATGGGTCCTTCCGACGCTTACCCGGAGGGGGGCCCGTGGCGGCAACCCCAGCCCGAGCCGTCTCCGCCCATCGTCCGCGTGAACATCGGGCGCGTCGAGGTGCGGGCCATGACTACTCCACCCCCGCGTCAGCAGGCCGCGAAGCCGGCGAGGTTGTCCCTGGACGACTACCTGCGCTCGCGCAGCGGCGGGGGACGGCGATGAGCAACTACCAGGCCATCGCCACCGTAACGGCGGTCTTGCACCGGAACTTGCAGGCGGCCATCGACGCTGACGTGCCGGGCGCGAAGGTGGGCACCGGCCGTCCGGAAAGCGCGCAGAACGGCGCGCCTGAGGCGGGCGTCAACCTGTTCCTCTACCAGGTGGCGCCCAACGCCGCCTGGCGCAACGCCGACCTGCCCGCCCGCAGGGCCGACGGATCGCTGCAAAGACGCCCCCAGGCGGCGCTCGACCTTCACTACCTGTTGAGCTTCTACGGCGACGAGCCGAAGCTGGAGGCGCAGCTCTTGCTCGGCAGCGTCGTACGCACGCTGCACACCAGATCGGTACTGACGCGCAAGATGATCCAGGACACCCTCGCGGACCCGCTCTTCGGTTTCCTGGCGGAGTCCAACCTGGCGGAGAGCGTCGAGTCGATCAAGTTCACGCCAAGCCCACTCTCGCTCGAAGACCTGTCCAAGCTCTGGTCGGTGTTCTTCCAGACCCCCTACGCCCTGTCGTTCGCCTACCAGGGCACGGTCGTCTTGATCGAGAGCGAGGCCGAACCACAGATCGCGCTGCCCGTGCGTGCGCGAAACGTCTACGCCGTGCCCTTCCGCCAGCCGACCATCGAGCGGATCCTGTCGCGGGAGGGCGACGTAGCGCCCGTCGTGGCGGACCAACCCATCTACGCGCGCTACACGCTGATCCTCGCCGGCAAACAGCTACGCGGCGATCTCACCCGGGTCCGCATAGACGGTACAAAGGTGGAGCCCGGGGAGGTGGACGACGCGCGGGTCAGCGTGACCCTACCGGGAGACCTGCGCCCCGGCGTGCACAGCGTCCAGGTGGTGCAGTACGCTCAGATAGGCACGCCCCCCGCGCCGCACCCCGGCTTCGAGTCGAACGTGGTGGCGTTCGATCTGAACCCCAAGATCACGGCCTCGGTGAGCAACCCTCAAGGCAGCGGTGACGCCCCCCGACGCGTGGACATCAGGATCGGCTTCGATCCCAAGGTCGGCAAGTCGCAGCGGGTGGTCTTGATGTTGAACGAGTACAGGCCGCCGGCCGACCGCCCGGCGCGGGCCTACAGCTTCGCCGTCCCCCCAAGAGAAGCGTCCGACCCGGACGCAAACTCGGACGAGAGTAGCTCTATACAGGTTCACGCCAGCGGGCTGCGGCCAGGCACCTACATGGTGCGCGTGCAGGTGGACGGCGCGAGAAGCCCCCTCCGCTTCAGCGGCACGCTTGCGAGGTACGACTGGCCCAGGGTGACGATCCATTGACCGCCACGACCCTCAAGAGTTGGCACGAGGCGAACCAGCGGTACCTTTCTGCGGCCCTGGCCGTGGTGCGCGCCGCGCTCGGGCGGCACGCCGCGCGTATCCAGAACGCGAGGAGCGAGCCGGCAAACCAGGGAGAACCGGAGCTGGCGCTCCAGGAGGCTGCCGACGCCATGCCGGCCCCGCCGGCGCTCGAAACGCTGGCCGCGACGTTCGGCCTGACCCGCTTCGAGCGGGACCTGCTACTCCTGTGCGCTGGCATGGATCTCGACGCCACCTTCGCGTCGCTCTGCGCCGACGCCCAGGGTGATGTCCGGCGTGCTTACCCGACCTTCGGCCTGGCGCTGGCGGCCCTGCCGGACCCGCACTGGAGCGCCTTGACCCCGGCCGCTCCCCTCCGCCACTGGCGCCTCGTAGAAGTGGGAGCAGGCGACGCGCTGACGACCAGCCCGCTGCGCATCGACGAGCGCGTGCTGCACCACCTCGCCGGCACGCCGCACCTGGACGAGCGGTTGGTGGGCGTGGTCGAGCCGGTGCCGGCGGCTCCCGGTGACCTCGTTCCTTCGCACCTGGCGCTGGCGGAGGGCATAGCGGCGACGTGGGAGCGGGCCTCGCGTACGTCAGCCCTGCCCGTCGTGCAACTGTGTGGGGCCGAGCGAGCGGGGAAACGGGCGATCGCCGTCACCGTCTGCGACGCGCTGGGCTTGAACCTGAGCGCGATGCCGGCCCAGGCGGTACCGTCCAGCCCGGACGAGCTAGAGGCCCTGCTGCGGCTGTTGGAGCGCGAGGCCGCGTTGAGCTTCGGTGCGCTGCTGCTGGATTGCGAGGAGCTGGAAGCCTCGGACACAGCGCGGCTGGCCTCCGTAACGCGCCTGATCGAGCGCGCCGGTTGTCCGCTCATAGTGGCCAGCCGCGAGAGACGCCACACCCCGCGCCGCCCGATGACCACCATCGAGGTCCGCAAGCCGACCGCCGGCGAGCAGCGGGCCCTGTGGGACGCCGCCCTCGCGGAGGGTGGTCAGGTAGGAGCCACCTCGGTACACCTCAACGGGCAGGTAGGAGTGCTGGTGTCGCAGTTCGACCTCAGCGCGCCGACCATCCAGGCGGCCTCGGCGGAGGCCTCGGCACGCGCGACCGGCGCACGAGACGGCGACGACCTCGCCGGGATCGTCTGGGACGCCTGCCGGTCCCAGGCGCGTCCGCAGCTGGACGGGCTGGCGCAGCGCATAGAGCCGGCGGCGGCCTGGGACGATCTGGTCCTGCCCTCGCCCCAATTGCTGACCCTGCGCGAGATCCTGGCGCACGTCCGCCAGCGCTCCAGGGTGTACGAAACGTGGGGGTTCGCCGCCAAAGGGACGCGCGGCCTCGGCATCGGCGCCCTGTTCTCCGGCGTAAGCGGCACAGGCAAGACCATGGCGGCGGAGGTGTTGGCTGGCGAGTTACGGTTGGACCTGTACCGCATCGACCTGAGCCAGGTGGTGAGCAAGTACATCGGCGAGACGGAGAAGAACCTGAGGCGCGTGTTCGACACCGCGGAGGAGGGAGGGGCGGTCCTGCTCTTCGACGAGGCCGATGCGCTCTTCGGCAAGCGCAGCGAGGTCAAAGACAGCCACGACCGCTACGCGAACATCGAGGTGAGTTACCTGCTGCAGCGCATGGAGAGCTACCGGGGGCTGGCGATCCTGACCACCAACATGAAAAGCGCGCTGGACACGGCGTTCCTCCGCCGCCTGCGCTTCATCGTGCAGTTCCCTTTCCCGGACGTCGCGCAGCGGGCGGAGATCTGGCGCCGCGTCTTCCCGGCCGCCACGCCCACGGAGGGTCTGGACGCAAGCGAGCTGGCGCGGCTGAACGTGGCTGGCGGGAACATCCGAAACATAGCGCTGAACGCCGCCTTCCTCGCGGCGAGTTCGGAGGAGCCGGTGCGGATGTCGCACCTGCTGCGCGCCGCGCGGGGCGAGTGCGCCAAGCTGGAGAAACCGCTGACCGATGTGGAGATTGGGGGCTGGACGTGACGACCACGAAACGGCTTGGCGCGGGGTCGATGGGTGACAGGCCACGGGCGGTCGACCTGCAGATCGAGGAACTGGCGCTGCACGGCTTCGCGCCGGGCGATCGCCACGGCATCGGTGAGGCAGCGAAGCGCGAGTTGTCCCGGCTCTTGGCCGAGCGGGGCGTGCCGCCGTCGCTGAACGAGAAAGCCCGGATGACGCAACTCGACGCCGGCTCCTTCCACCTGCCGTTGGGATCCAATGCCGATGCGATCGGCGTCCGGGTGGCGCAGGCGGTGTACAAGGGGATGATGAAATGAGCGAACCTGCGCCGAAAAAGTTACTGCACCGAAGTCGACCGACGCCGCGCGGAGGTGAGTGATGGATGATCGGCCCGCTTCGACGGGAGGCGAGGCATCACCGCGAGCCAGGCCCGATCCCTTCCGGCTCCTGAACGGGAACGTGTATTTCAACGGAAAGTGCGAGGAATGCCGTCCGCTGTGCGCCGCCGTTTGTTGCAGGGGCTACGCTCTGGTCTCCCTGACGGAAGAGGAGGCAAAGGGCGGGCGATACGCCTACAAGGAGGCGTCGGACGATTGCG
This sequence comes from Acidobacteriota bacterium, assembly GCA_013697225.1. Lineage (GTDB taxonomy): Bacteria > Acidobacteriota > Vicinamibacteria > Vicinamibacterales > 2-12-FULL-66-21 > JACCXG01. Next base: position 2,896 of record JACCXG010000552.1, on the reverse strand, counting down.
ATTGCGAGCTGTGCAAGAAGATGCGAGAACTGGGCGTCCGGTACACCCTGCCCAAACAACCGGACGGTGGCTGTATCTACCTGGATGGGGCGCGCAAGTGCAGCATCTACGAGGAACGACCGGAGACTTGCAGGGAGTACAGTTGCGTAAATGTCCCGTTCACGCTGCATCCTGCCTAGCTGGCACCCTTTGGAGAGCAAGGTCGTGCTTCGGTACGACCTGAGAAGACGGATAGCCGCTGGCCGGCCCGGTACGCGGCAAGCGTAAGGAGGACGACCCGTTGAACGCGAGAGCGCAGGCCCACACAGAGGCGAGCCAACGACCGTATTCCGCGCCGGGGCAGAGCCGGGTCGTGCAGCGCAAATGCGATTGCGGCGATCTGGCCGAAGACAAAGAAAGGTCGGCGCCGATACAGCGTCTCACCGCGGGCTCGGGCGAGTCTTCCGCGGCGCCCCGCTTCGGCCACAACTTCGGCGACGTGCGGGTCCACCATCCCGGGCCGCAGACGGTCCAGAGGTCGTCGCCCGAGTCGGCGCGGGCGAAGACCGAAGCCGCGTACTTCGATGACGAGCCCGAGGACGAACACGCCAAGATCGAGCGGCCCGTCGCACCTGACGCGCCCCCGATCGGCAGCGGGCGGGCATTGCCCGAGCCGGTGCGGGCAAGGATGGAAACCGCGTTCGAAGCCGACTTCTCGGAAGTCCGCATCCACGAAGGTCCCGAGGCCGGGTCGATAGGCGCGGCCGCCTACACGCGAGGAACGGACATCCACTTCGCCCCGGGCAGGTACGACCTTTCGAGCAGGCCCGGGCAGCAGTTGCTGGGGCACGAGCTGACGCACGTGGTGCAGCAGCGGGCGGGGCGGGTGCCCATCCCGCAGGCCAAGGGCGGCGCCATCGTCCAGGACTCGGGACTCGAGGCGGAAGCGGACGTGCTGGGCGCGAAGGCGGCTCGGGGCGGGCCGGTGCGGGTGCAAGGCTCGACCTCGGGTTTACGAGGCGGGTCTACCCAGGGTGTCCTGCGTCCCGTGCAGTGTGCCGGCATAACCTGGAACGCGGCGAACTACTCGTCCGACGCCGCCGCCGGCTCCTCCACAACCGTGGAAGAACCGTTCAACATCACGTACAAGGCCAGCCAGAACAAGGCCAAAACCGCCTGGAATCTGCAGGTTGACTCCATAAGCGGGGGCGTCGATATCAAAGTGCACACCGGCGGGTCGCGGGATCCCGTAGCAACCCCTCCCACCACGGAAGCGGAGGCGAAGGATGCGGTGACGGTCATGAAGGGGTACTACGCTAGAGGCAAGAGAGGCACGTGGCACACGGAGGCCGCGTCCCAGGCGCACGAGATGCACCATTACAAAGAGTGGAAGTGCTCCGCCAACCATTACTGGCCACCGACGGAGAAAGCCCTGAAGAAGCTGTCGGTGCCAACGGCTGGAGCTGCTACCGAGGCAGACGCGATAACCGCCTTACGAGCCGGAGCCGGCGGAGCGGACGCAAAGATGACGGCCTTCAAGGACAAAGCCCACGACTACTGGTTTACGTTGGCCGACAACGCGAAAAGCCGGCCTTACGCGGCGGGGCAACTGGTGCTCAACAGCGCCATCAAGGGCGTCCAGGCTCTGGCTACGACGAACAAATGGACGGTGCCCAAGGGAACCAATTCTCCGAGCGCAGCCAGCCCTTGCTATAAGGGCTGGCTCAAGTATTCGCCCTAGTCGTATATCGAGGTTCGTGATGAGGAGAGGTCGTGACCGAAAATACTCCGTCATCCTTGCGGGTGAGCGTCTTTGCAATCGAAGGTGCCGTCTACACCAGGGACAACATCCCCCTGAGGATCGTCTTCGAGAGCACAGGCGAGGGCGGGATCAGGCTCCTGCGGCATTTCGAGCCCTTGCCCGTCTTCTTCGCCTTCAGGATAGTGCGAGAAGACGGGACGCCGATCGGTATCCCGGGTGCCGGGAAGATAGATTTTCGCGAGGGTTCGATCCGGTACCTGGTGCTGAACAGCCGCGAAACGTTCGGCATCCTGGTCGATCTGGCCGAGATCATACCCTCTCCCGAGGACGTTACCGAAGGCGATTACGAGATATCCGTGACGTACCACAACCAGTACGGGGAGGATTGCTTTCGAGGCAAGATCGGCAGCGACCCGATCAACGTGAAGATAGCGGCACCGTGATGAGAGGGCGTACCTCGGGCAGGCGGACACAGCCGGCGATGGGCGGGAGATCTACGAGATGAGTGCACTACTGCACCTCAGGGCAAGAACCGCGCCACAGGCAGGCTTCATCCCCGTGGGAAGACTGCTCCCGCAGCGCGAGCGCCCTCGCGGCACGCCCGCCGGCAAATCCGAGGAATACTCGAATGATCGGCTCGGCTCCGGGCGCCGCGCTTCCGCCCGAACCGCACATCCGCAGGTGCCACCCATCGTCCACGACGGGCTGCGCTCTCCCGGACAGCCGCTGGACCCCGCAACCCGCGATTTCATGGAGCCGCGCTTCGGCCACGACTTCGGCAAGGTGCGCGTGCACACGGACGCGAAGGCCGCCAAGTCGGCGCGGGCGGTCGGCGCGGCGGGATCGCCGGCCGAATGCAAAGCGGCGGCCCGGGTCGCGCAGGGAGGGTGGGGAGTGGTATCCGCCAAGGCCGAACCGGGAACGCTCCAGCGCGAAGAGGCGGAAGTCGAGGGCAGGTTGCGTTTGCAAAATCCAGGGTTCGGAGAGGGCCTCGGGTTCAGGCCGCCACGCATAGGTTTCGATCTGCCGGGTTTGCAGCTCGACCCGCAGATCGCCATGCAGATTCGGGCCATCCAGTTTGCGCACGGTCTGCTTTCCATCGAGAACATCATGGCGGCGTCGGGGCAGATCGGCACCGCCGGCTTTGGTGCGGGT
>JACCXG010000424.1 GCA_013697225.1 Acidobacteriota bacterium | reverse complement strand
TGCGTCCGCTGCCGCAGCCGCCGAGCAGCACTGGTATGCGCGGCCCGTCGGATTCCGACGTCATGCCGACGTCGAGCGCTTCGAGCACACGCCGTTCAAGTGCCGGACGCTCAGGAATCATCATCGTCGAAATCCCCCTGGACTACCTGCAGGAATGCGTCCGTGGTCCAACCGGTCACCGGCGACCACGCCAGGTGATACGGCTGCCGGAGTCCGCGCGAGACGCCGCACGACCGCACGGGTGAACCGATGTGCGGGCCTGAAAGCGGCGCATCGCTACCGGCCAGCCCCGCCACCCTGCCGGCCAGAGGCCAGCCTGCGGGCCGCATCGCTCGCTTGCGGACGAACAGGGCAGGTCGAGGTGCTCTGCGGTGGTGGAGGCGGCTCATCATGTCTGTCGCGTGTCGGAGGTAGCAATCTAGAAACGTACGCGCGCGTTGTCAAACCCATTCTGAAAATTTCTCGCTTGACTTCTCTCGCCATCCCCGGGAACCGGCGTGCTGCCGCAATCGCCCGCGGGATCAATCGCGCGAACTGTGCATTCTCGTCTCGCGTCGGCGGCATCCGCACGTCAACAATCGGGCTCGCGCCCCGCTCGGGTGAGTCAAGGAACGAAGGTAGAATACTGCACGTATGAACATCGCCGTGCTGGGTGCACAGTGGGGAGACGAGGGCAAGGGCAAGATCGTGGACCTGCTGACGCGACACTTCTCGATCGTGGCCAGGTATCAGGGGGGGCACAACGCAGGACATACGGTCTATGCGGGCGGCCGCAAGTTCGTCCTGCGGCTGCTGCCCTCGGGGATCCTGCACGAAGGGATCACGTGCATCATCGGCAACGGCGTGGTGATCGACCCCCAGGCGCTCTTTGCGGAGATTGACGAACTGGATCGCGCCGGGATCCCCGCCGGCGATCGCCTTCTCATCAGCGACAAGGCGCACCTGATCCTTCCGTATCACCGTGAGCTCGATCTCCTCAGCGAAGCACGCCGCGGCGAACGCAAGATCGGCACCACGTCGAGGGGCATCGGTCCGGCGTACGAGGACAAGATCGCGCGGCGGGGAATCCGCGTCGGCGATCTCACGAACCTGGACTCGCTGGCCGAAGCCGTCGAGCACAACGTCGCCGCGCGTAACCGCCTCATTCCAGACTCCACGATGGACTGGCGGCAGGTCATCGACGAGCTGAAGCGCTCCTGGGACCGGATGGGCCGCTGGGTGACCGACGTATCGCTGTTTCTCTCCCGGGCGCGCGCCGAGGGGCGCTCGGTGATGTTCGAAGGGGCACAGGGGACGCTGCTCGACATCGATCACGGCACCTATCCCTACGTGACCTCCTCGAATGCGACGATTGGAGGCGTGTGCACCGGCCTGGGTGTCGGGCCGCGCGCGATTGACGGAGTGCTCGGGGTCGCCAAGGCCTACACGACGCGCGTCGGGGAAGGGCCGCTCCCCACAGAACTGACAGGGGAGATGGGCAACCGCCTTCGTGAGAGCGGCCAGGAGTTCGGCGCCGTCACGGGGCGACCACGGCGATGCGGGTGGTACGACGCCGTTGCGGTGAGATATGCGGTCCGCGTGAACGGCCTCGACACGCTGGCCCTGACGAAGCTCGACGTGCTCGACGGGCTCCCCGAACTGCAGGTCTGTACTGCTTACCGGTGCCGCGGGACCGTGGTCCCGGAGATGCCAGGTGATTTCGCCCAGCTCTCCAGCTGCGAGCCGGTCTACGAGACGCTGCCGGGGTGGAGCCGTCCTGCGCGGGGGGTGCGCCGATTCGACGACCTGCCGGACGAGGCAAAGGCCTACATCGCACGGATCGAGGAAATCACGGGCGTCCCGGCCTCCATCGTCTCGACCGGGTCAGACCGCGAGGATACGATCCTTCGAGAGGGTTCGGTGGCAGCAGAGTGGTTCAGGCGCTGACCGCATCCTTGTTCTTCTGACAGAACGCTTCGATGGCGCTCGGATCCGCATCGGCGAAGTCGATGCCAGCGCGGTAGCGCGGTCCGGGGGTGGCGGTCGGCAGCTCGAATTGCGCCCACACGACCGTCCCCCGGAAACGCATCACGAAGTCGTCGTTGGGAACATTGACGCGCACTTTCTGATTCGGCCTGAGGATTGTGGCCGAGAGAACCTGCGCTCCCACCTGGGAAAGGTTCACCACCACCGCAGGGCTGCCGTCCAGCTGAATCTCCACAGCTGACCGGATCGGATACCGATTCGCACGACGTGTCCCGCGCCAGTCCAGCGTCGGTTTCTCAGATTCGGGGCTGATCGCAGGCGGCGCGGGAACGTGGCCGGGGGGGCGGCTCGGCACAGGAACGGGCACAGACGCAGGGGCGGGGGGCGGCCCGGCACCTGGTGACACCGTCTTCGAGTAATCCCCGGAATGTGAAATCACCCGGATCTCGGCGTGGGCGAGCTGGGCGTCGTTCTTGATCCGGTTGATCAACGCGGCGCCGCGCGGGGTTGCGGCGAAGAGCCGTTCCAGCGCGATCAGTGACGGCCTGTATTCAAGGATTGCCTGCAGCGCCTGAATCGGCTCCGTGTCAGAGAAGAAGGCGAGCTCCCCGTTTCCGGCGAGGCGCTCCCGGAGGGACGGCGTCAGGTCGGAGGCTGCGATAACGACCACGGGCGCCGGCACGCGACAAGTGTATCAGATGCTCTGCAGTGCCACGCCGCCCCCAGGTCGGAACACTCGCGCGATGGTACGATGCGGCGGAGCATGACGCGGGCGGTCCTCTTCGATCTGGACGACACGCTGTTCGATCACCGCCAGTGCGCCCGGACGGCCCTTGCGGACCTGCACCAGGCTTACGAGCTCTTCCGCATGCAGCCTTTCGACGACTTCGAGCGGACGCATGCCGCCCTGCTCGAAGAACTGCACGTGCGGGTCCTTGCCGGCGCGCTCGGCCTGGACGAGGCGAGGCGCGAGCGGTTCCGGCGCCTGTTCGAGGCGTCCGGGGTCGTACGAGGAACCGACGCCGTCGCGCTCGCCGCCTCCAGGTATCGCGAAGGCTACCAGCGCGCGCGCGGACCTGTCCCTGGCGCCGCCGCGCTGCTGGGACTCGTCAAGGCTCGAGCCCGCGTCGCCATCGTATCGAACAACCTGCTCGACGAGCAGAGAGAGAAGCTGAAGCACTGTGGGCTGGACCAGTGGGTGGACGCGCTCGTCGTCTCGGAGGAGGCAGGGGTGTCGAAGCCCGATCCACGCATCTTTGCGATTGCACTCGAGCGACTCGGGTGCAGCGCGCACGAGGCGGTGATGGTGGGGGATTCCTGGGCCGCCGACGTGGCTGGCGCCAGGGCCGCCGGCCTCCGTGCGATCTGGTTCAATCCCCTCAGGCACCCGAGACCCGGGCCCTTGAGCGGCGTCGCAGAGCTCCACACCCTTGATCCGCCCGATGAGGCCCTGGCCGCAATCTTCTCCGGCGCCGGCACACCGCCCGGGCGGTGACCTGACAGCCATCAGAAGCAGGAGGAAGATGCGGATAGGAATAGATCTGGGGGGCACCAAGATAGAGGCGGTGGCCATCGATGCGGACGGTCGGGAGCGCTTCCGCAAGCGGCTCCCGTCGCCCAGGGGTGACTACGCCGGCACCATCGAGACGGTGGCGGCGCTGGTGGAAGAGGCGGAGGCGACGGCCGGGCCTGCAACGGTCGGGATCGGCATGCCGGGCGCGATCTCGCCCGCCACAGGGCTCGTCAAGAACGCGAACTCGACATGGTTGATCGGCCGGCGGCTGGAAGAAGACCTTGCCGCGCGGCTTGGCCGGGCGGTCCGCCTGGCGAACGATGCGAACTGCTTTGCCCTATCAGAAGCCGTCGATGGCGCTGCAGCCGGTCAGACCGTCGTGTTCGGGGTGATCATCGGAACCGGAACGGGCGGAGGCGTGGTCGTGCACGGACGTGCACTGACGGGCGCGAACGCCATTGCCGGTGAATGGGGGCACAATCCGCTCCCGTGGCCCGACCCCGACGAGTGGCCAGGGCCGGCCTGTTACTGCGGCCGGACGGGATGCATCGAGACGTTCCTGTCGGGCCCTGGCCTGACCCGCGATCACGAGCGGAGGACCGGGCAGACCCTCGACGCGCGGGACATCGCCCGCGCCGCAGCCAGGGCAGATCCTGACGCGGAGGCCACACTGATCCGGTACGAGGGTCGGCTTGCCCGCGCCCTTGCCTCTGTGATCAACGTTGTCGATCCCGACGTGGTGGTGCTCGGCGGGGGGCTCTCGAACATGGATCGGCTGTATGCCAATGTGCCGCGGCTGTGGGGGGAGTACGTCTTCTCGGACCACGTCGCCACGCGGCTGGTCAAGGCCGTACACGGGGACTCGAGCGGGGTCCGCGGGGCGGCCTGGCTGTGGGAACTCTCAGGCAAACACGCGCTCGAGCTCGGCGGCTGTGATGCGGAAATGTGACGCGTTCCAGACAGGACGTCCGTCGCGCAGCAGGATAGCCTGCGGAGTCTCGTGCCGCACACCCAGACGCGCCGCCGCAGTGTCGGACACTCCGCGGTGGCTCTGCACGGTGATCATCTTGTAGGCGGCGTTCCGGGCGCAGATCTCGAGGTGAGCCTGCAGCTCGTCGAGCGCCTCACAGCTGATCCCACAACTACGGCTGTGCTTGAAGAGCAGAACCGGACGGTCGCTCGACTCGGCGATTGCCGCCTCGAGCATTTCGAGATCCGACAGCGGGGTCAGTGTTTTCATGAGGTTAGCGCAATTATACCGCCCCGGAGCTCTCCGTGCGAGCGCAGCGGTATAGAAAGGCTAACCCGGCGCCTGGTGGGAGCGCGTGTGAAACCCGGCAGCCTCGAGATGCTGCCGCGCCTCTTCGAGGAGGCGCAGCGCCTCGGGCGGAATGGCCGCGCCGCCTCGCGCCACGTGCCGGTCGACGTTGAACATCCGAAACCGGATCCCTTCCATATGGAAGGCGGAGATTGCCCGGACGAGCGCTTCGCACTCCTCGACGACGAGGGAGGTCGCCGGATGCGGCTGGGCCTTGAGCAGGTCCATGAGCTCCACAATCCTGCCGGCAGCCGCCTGCCGCTGATCGATGGTCATGTGCAGCAGGGTACCCCAAGTGTGTTCCCTCCTGCGGTGCAGCGGTGCAATTCGGGTACTCCGGTACGGCCGGCAGCCGCGCATGAGACGGGGACCGTCGGGCCCACGGTCCCGCCGCGGAAATGCACGACGACGATGACGATCAGGAAGGGGAAGGGCTCTGCCAGACAGCCCGGCCTACGAAAAACGGGCCGAGCCGGTCCAGGTACAACGAGGTCTGCTGAGTCTTGCGCATCGCCTGCACGACCGCCGAGAGCGGAAACAGTTCACGTCCGATGAGCCCGATGACGAAGTCGTTGTCGTTGCGGTCCAGCCCGTAGCAGGCAAGCCGGATGTCGTGTGCGTAGTCACCCGCGCCGAAGCGCATGCCGATTTCCCCGTGCTCGGCCAGGATCGTCCGCTGCTCTCCCTCGGGGAGTTGTGCGAAGCGCCCGTTCCGGCGCAGGGGGTACCAGATGGCCCACCCCCAGTCGCGGTTGAGGACGGTTCGTCGAGGGCGATCGAACAGGGCGGCCTGCAGGTCCGGCTCGTAGCCGATGGCGTAGGTGCGCCCGAACATCGTGAGCTCCGGCCGCAGAGTCAGGGAGGCGAGAGACCCGCTGTTGAGGAGAGGGCGGACCTCGGTGATGAACGTGTCCGGGTCACGGCTGAGGGTCAGCAGCGCGATGCCCCGGGGATCGTTCACGTCCTGGTAGACCACAGCGTCGAAGGGAGCACTTCTGAGCTGTTCGACGACCGCGTCGGAATCCGCACAGCCGCCGAAGGAGAGCAACTGCATGAACAGCCGCTCGTCGGATCGCTGCGGCTGGCCTCCCTTGAGCCCCCCCTTCTCGCTCAGGTCCGGCGGTTCGAGCCGGGCACGCTTGTCCGGCATCTCTTTCGTGGTGTCCGTCATCCTCCCCTTATGTGCCGTTCAGACCTCAATCGTCAAGAGAGCCAGACCGCCGCCGGACCCAGGGGCGGGCCGGCGACGGCTGCAGGGATGTGTGAACGGCCTCACCCGATCACGGAAGAGACGAGCCTCAGATGCTGCATTTGTCCCCCAGACCGGTGACCGATTCCACCGCCAGGCGATTGATCGCGACATCCGTCCGTGTCTGGACCATCGGCTGGCCGGCCGCGCCGGAACCCGCGTCCCCGTTGGTGGCCGCCGGCGTGGCGAGCGTCTGGGCGGTGGCTGATTCACGCAATTCCATGGTGCCGTTCACCTTCACGCGCTGGCCGACGTGCTCCCGCAGGTCTACCTGCGGGCCAGCGACCAGCTGATACGTGGCCGACTCCGCACTCCCCTCGGCCTGCGCCGCGGTCAGCACGTAGGTGTTGGCCGCTTCCCCGGCAAGCAGGCAGCCGGAGGCGCTCATCGGGGTGTTCGTGGGCTGTGTCGCCTGAGACTGCACCTCGGTGGGTGGCACCGTCTGTTCTTCGCGGCCGCAGGCGCCGCTGGCGGCCGCAGCTACGACGGCACTGCAGATCATGACGGTCTTCAGACTGTGATAACGAAACATGGTCCTCCTCATTTCCTTTCAAAGATGACTCGTGAACGAACTGGCGCGCGCGTGGAGCGAGAGGGCCGCGGCGCTCGATGCTGGCGTTGTGGCCATGGGTTGTTGCTCTGCAGAATGCAGGCCAGCCGTACGGGTGGCGCGTCCATTGCGTACGTGTCAGGCCGGCCGCCGTGTCGTTGTGGCCGTTGATGAGGTTGATGGTGCCAAATCTCAAAGGCCGGCGGCCTCGACGCCTGACCGCGGAAGAACGAAACTCGCTGACGCACGGGGACTTCTGGATTCCGGAGGGGGCGCGCGAGGTATACAAGCGGGCTCTCGAGGCCCTCAATGCGGCGGCGGTACCCTACGTCGTGGCCGGCGCCTACGCCATCTACGAACATACCGGGATCTACCGCAAGACGAAGGACCTGGATCTGTTCTTCGAACCAGCCGTGGTGGCCGACGCCGCCCGGGCGATGCGGCAGGCCGGCTTCGTGACGCGCCTGGTCGATACCCACTGGCTCGCGAAGGCGACTGTCGGTGAGCACTTCGTTGACCTCATATTCGGCATGGGCAACGGAGTCGCCCCGATTGACGCGAGCTGGGTGACGCACAGCCGCCCAGGCATCCTTGCCGCGACACCCGTGCGGATTGCCCCGCCGGAAGAACTGATCTGGCACCGGCTGTTCATCAGCGAGCGGCACCGGCACGACATGTCGGACATCCTCCATCTGATCCTGTGTCTCGG
>JACCXG010000514.1 GCA_013697225.1 Acidobacteriota bacterium | reverse complement strand
CTCGACATCGACTCGTACGCCGGCAGCGAGCTCACCGCGTTCGACGGAGACACGGCCGCGGTCGAGCACCTGAAGTACGACGTGACGAACATCGTGCACTACCTGCGCCCCCGGTCGCACGTCCTCGTGGTGGGTACCGGCGGCGGGCGCGACATTCTGTCGGCTCTGGCGTTCGATCAGCGGGCTGTCACCGGCGTGGAGATCAACCGCAACGTGCTCGGCCTGGTGAACGACCGCTTTGGAGCGTTCACCGGGCACCTGTCGCGCGATCCCCGGGTCACCTTCGTGAACGACGAGGCCCGCAGCTACATCGCACGGATGCGCGAGGAGGTGGACGTCATCCAGATCTCGCTGATCGATACCTGGGCGGCTACCGCGAGCGGCGCGTTCGTGCTGACCGAGAACTCCCTCTACACACTCGAGGCATGGCACACCTTCCTCGACCGCCTCTCCCCGCGAGGAATCCTTACCGTTTCGCGGTGGTACTACGCCGACCGTCCGGGCGAGGTCTACCGGATGGCGGCTCTGGCCTCGACAACGCTGTTGAGAATGGGGGTGCGCCGCCCGGGCGATCATTACGCGATCGTGCGCGCCAGGCCCGCCACGCAGCACGACAGCCCTGACGGCATCGGCACGATGCTGCTCTCACGGGCCCCGTTGTCCGACGCCGATCTGGACCTCCTGGAATCTGTCGCCGCACGGCTGCAGTTCGAAGTGGTCCAGAGCCCGAGGGGATCGGCCGACGAGACGTTCGCCGCTATCGCAAGCGGCGAAGGACTGCCCGAGGTCCTCGCCCGACACCCGCTGAACCTCGCGGCGCCGACCGACGACAGCCCGTTCTTCTTCCACATGCTCCGGCTGCGCGACGTCCTGAACACCGACCGCTGGGGCGATCAGGGCATCGTGGCGTTCAACATGAAGGCCGTTGGCGTGCTGGGCGTGCTGCTGATTACGGTGGTTCTCTTGACCGCCGCCTGTATCCTGCTCCCGCTGGCGCTGTCCCGCGGGCGAACGGACCTGGCCGGCGCGGGACCACACCTCCTGTACTTCGCTGCGATCGGCTTCGGCTTCATGCTGATCGAGATTTCGCAGCTGCAGCGGCTCACGGTTTTCCTCGGGCATCCCTCGTACAGCCTCTCGGTCGTGCTCTTCTCACTGCTCGTATCGAGCGGTCTCGGCAGCCTGTCCACGGCCCGGATCGGGGCGGACGTGCTGGGACCCGCGCTGACGCGCCTGGGAATCACAATTGTCGTGCTTACCGCATTCGGGGTGCTGACGCCTGCCATCGTCCAGGCGTTCGAAGGGGCCTCCACGCCCGCCCGCATCCTGCTGTCCATCGGCATCCTGCTGCCCATCGGGTTCTGCATGGGCATGGCATTTCCTCTCGGCCTGCGAGTGGCACTGCAGACCTCGCCCGAGTTGACGCCGTGGCTCTGGGGCGTCAATGGCGCGACGTCCGTGTGCGCATCCGTCCTGGCCGTGGTGATCGCGATCGGCGCCGGTATTTCCGCCGCGTTCTGGACCGGCGCCGCCTGCTATGCGGTGTCGCTCGCCGCACTGGTGTGGCAGCTCCAGAGCCGGTCAGGGCACGCAGCCTCGCGATCGGTCCTCACTACCTCAGAACTCCAACTCCCGACTTCCAATTCCCAACTCCCACGGGCCAATTCCCAAGTCTGAGCTGACAACTCCCAAGGGCCGTTTCCCAACTCGCAACTGCCAATGGGCCCGTGGTGTGAGCATTGGGCATTGGGCATTGGGAGTTGGAGGTTGGGAGTTGGGAATTGGGCCTGGGGCGAACTAGGATCTTCAAATGCTTCGTAGATCCCGATCGCGCTATCCACGTTCAGAAAAGCTGTTTGCCGCAGCCTCCCGCATCCTGCCAGGGGGTGTCGACAGCCCGGTGCGGGCGTTCAAGGCGGTTGGGGCCACGCCGCTCTTCGTGTCCCGCGGCCGGGGGGCAATCATCGAGGACGCGGACGGCCACAAGTACATCGATTTCGTCATGTCGTGGGGGCCGCTCATCCATGGGCATGCGCCAAAGGGACTGGTGAAGGCGCTCGCGGCGGCCGCGGCCAGGGGGACCAGCTTCGGCGCGCCGACGGAGCTCGAAACGCGGCTCGCGCAGCGCGTGGCGACGCTCATGCCCTCGATGGAGCGTGTGCGGTTCGTCAACTCGGGGACAGAAGCCCTGATGAGCGCGGCGCGGGTTGCGCGCGCCTTCACCGCCCGCGACAAGATCGTCAAGTTCGAAGGGTGCTACCACGGCCACGCGGATGCGTTCCTCGTCAAGGCGGGGTCGGGGGCCATGACGCTTGGCGTGCCGACGAGCCCGGGCGTGGCGGCAAGCGCCGCGCAGGACACGCTCGTGGCGCGGTACAACGATCTCGACTCGGTGGAACGGCTGCTGGCGGCGAACCCCCGTGAGGTCGGGGCCATCTTCGTAGAGCCGATCGCCGGCAACATGGGAGTCGTTCCGCCTCGCGACGGATTTCTGGAAGGGCTGCGCCGCATCTGCACGCGGGACGGCATCCTGCTCGTCTTCGACGAAGTGATTTCCGGGTTTCGTGCGGCGGCCGGCGGGGCGCAGCAGGTGTTCGGCATCAAGCCCGATCTGACCTGCCTGGGCAAGATCATCGGTGGAGGTTTGCCGGTGGGTGCTTACGGTGGCAGGGCCGACATCATGGCGCTCGTCGCCCCGTCCGGCCCCGTCTATCAGGCAGGGACCCTGTCAGGAAACCCCCTCGCGATGACGGCCGGGCTCTGGTCGCTCGAGAATCTGTCGCCGCGCCTGTATCGGCACCTGGCGAAACTGGGCGCGCGGCTGGCCGGCGGGCTCGCCGACGCCGCCCGGGTCCACGGGGTTCCCCTGCAGGTCAACGCGTTCGGCTCCGTCGTCACGCCGTTCTTCACGAGCGAGCCGGTACGTGACTACGAGTCGGCCGCGGCTGCGGATACCGAGGCGTACGCCGCTTTTTTTCGAGGGATGCTGGAACGCGGGGTCTATCCCCCGCCGTCACAGTTCGAAGGCTGGTTCCTCTCGGGTGCGCACACCGAACGGGACATCGAGAAGACGCTGAAGGCCGCGAGGGATACGTTCAAGACCAGCCGGTGAACCGTGTGAGCGGTCCGCCGGCTGGCGTTTCCGCAGCGCCTGGGCTGGGCTAGTTGATCGCTGGCGGCGTGTCGAGCCGGACCCGGAGGATGGTGCCTGCCGGCAGCGTCACGTCGGTCCCTTCGGTCGCGGCGATGGTGCCACCGCCGCCGATCAGCACGCCGAGCAGCGCTCCACGCACGCCTCCCATGATCCCGCCGATGATGGCGCCCACACCGGCACCGGCGCCGATCCGTCCGGCCTCGCCGCGCATGCCCTCGCTCTCGAGCGCCTGCGTCACCGTTCCACGCATGGGATAGGTACGGCCGTTCACGGTGATCTGGTCGAAGGCGAGGGTGATCTGCCCTTTCCGATCGGTGCGCGTCGCGCGGTTCACCGAGCTGACCACGCCGCGGAGGACCGAGCCTGACGGGATGAGCACATCGTTGCCGCGATACAGCTCGACGAGCGTGGTGGCTTCGAAGCGGTCTTCCACCTGCGCATTGTCGGAGGTGAGCTGGGACTGCAGGCGAACGTCGATCTCCTGCCCGACCGGGATCACGGAGCGGTTGCCGCTCTGGGTCCCGCTCTGAGCCGGCTGTCGAGACCTGTCCGTCTGGGTCGTCTGCTCTCCGTTGTAGACACCACCCGTGATGGCGCCCGAGCCGGCCCCTCCCGAACCGGTGCGCGGTGCGCTCGACGCGCCAGTCGTCGAACCGGCTGATGGCGCCGACCAGGCACCTTGCTGCGTGGACTCGCCGCGCGCACGCGCCCGCAGCTCCTGCAGCCTGTCACGCAGGTCGGAATACTCTGTTCGATTGACCGTGCCTTCTCTTCGGAGCTTCACCTTCAGGTAGATGACCTCCTCGCGGAGCTCGTCCAGATCCGACTCGAGTCGCGAGGCCAGCGATGCATCGCCGGAGCGCAGGCGGCTCAGTTCTGAACCGGCCTGGAACACCTGGTCCTGCAGGCGCTGAATGTCGTTCGAGCTGATGGTCTGTTGTGCCGCGGTTGAGATGCTCGCGATCGCCAGCAGTCCAGCCGCAACCGTCGCCCGTAGCCATGCCTGTGCAGTCATCGTTCTCTCCATCAAGTCTGCTTCCTGCTTCCTGCTTCCTGCTGCCTGCTGCCTGCTGCCCGCAGCCGGCTCCTGGCTCCTGCTCTTGGGCTTCCTGCTGCCGACTCTGATCCGGCCTTTCTGCTTACTCAGGCCCTCTAGTGCAAAAGGGACGCCCGGCAGAATTACTGGCGATGCCTAAGTTCCGTGCCGGCTGACAGGAAGTAAGGGTCCCATTCTGTTCCAAAAAGAGGACACTGTCGAAGTAAATGGCTGGGGTGGGAGCATTGGAAAGGGAGAAGGAACAAGGGAGAAGGGAGAAGCGCAGCAGGAAGCGGGTAGCTGGTAGCGGGTAGCAGCGGCAGGTAGGCGGACGTTATGATCAGAGATCCATGCCCCTCCTGAAGCTTCACAGGACCGTCGGCGTTCGGGTTGGCAACGTCCAGGTCGGAGGGGGCGCTCCTGTCGTCGTGCAGTCGATGACGATGACCGACACGGCTGACGTTGCGGCGACGGCGCAGCAGTGTATCGAGCTTGCCGAGGCCGGGTCAGAGATGGTGCGCGTGACCGTGAACGTGCCCCCCGCCGCGGCCGCTGTCCCCGAGATCAAGCGGCGGATGCTCGACGCTGGCGTGACCGCCCCGCTCATCGGCGACTTCCACTACAACGGCCACCTCCTGCTGACCAGGTACCCGGACTGCGCTCAGGCGCTCGACAAGTACAGGATCAACCCGGGGAATGTCGGGACCGGGCGCCGCCGCGACGAGCAGTTTGCCACGATCTGCAGCGTGGCACAGGACAACGGGAAGCCTGTCCGTATCGGCGTCAACGGAGGCTCACTGAATCAGGAGCTCGTCGTCGCAAAGATGCAGGAGAACACCGACCGCGACCTCGGGCTGACCTCCGAAGAGATCATCAACGAGTGCATGGTGCTGTCCGCCGTGCAGTCCACGGAGCTGGCGCTCGAATCCGGTCTTCGCAAGGACCAGATCATCATCTCGTGCAAGACCTCACGTCCGCGGGATCTGATCGCGGTCTACCGGGAACTCTCCCGGAGGACCGATCAACCCCTGCATCTCGGCCTCACGGAAGCGGGGATGGGGGCGAAGGGGCTCGTGTGGTCCGCCGCAGCCATGGGCGTCCTGCTCGAGGAAGGCATAGGCGACACCATCCGGATGTCGCTCACGCCCCGACCGGGCGGGGATCGCCGGGAAGAGGTCTACGCAGCGTGCGAACTGCTGCAGTCGCTCGGCCTGCGTGCGTTCTCACCGAGCGTCACAGCCTGCCCCGGGTGCGGGCGCACGACGAGCAGTACGTTCCAGGAGCTTGCCGAGCAGACGCAGGATTACATCCGGGAACGCATGCCGGAGTGGAAGAGGCAGTACGAAGGTGTAGAGGCCATGACCCTCGCGGTCATGGGCTGCGTCGTCAACGGCCCCGGTGAATCGAAGGCTGCCAACATTGGCATCAGCCTGCCTGGAACCGGAGAGTCACCCAACTGCCCCGTGTACATCGACGGCGAACACTACACGACGCTCCGTGGCACACACGACGAGCTGGCCGTCGCCTTCCGCGAGCTCGTCGACAGCTACATCGGCCG
>JACCXG010000512.1 GCA_013697225.1 Acidobacteriota bacterium | reverse complement strand
GCCGCAAGGGGAGTTCCACGGCGGTCGAGGAGCGTTGGCACTCACTGCGGATGCGGGTCCAGTTCACCAGTTCCATCCGTATGGGCGACTTCATCGTGGGCTCGAGCGGCGACTTCGGCCCGACATTCCTCTCGGCAATCGACGTCGAGACGGGAAAGGTGCTGTGGCAGGACCGCCGCTTCTCACGCGCGAACCTGTTGCTGGCCGACGGCAAGCTCGTGGTGCTGGATGAGGAGGGCCTGCTGGGGCTGGCGCGGACATCCCGGCATGGGCTGGAGGTTCTGGCCGAGCACCAGGTGCTCACCAGCTGGTCCTGGACGACGCCCACGCTGGTGGGATCGAATCTCTACATCCGTGACAAGAAGACGATAGCGAAGCTCGAGCTGCCGCAGCGCTAGGATTTCCGTGTGACAGGATGGCGCCGCTGCATGCGTGTGGCTGTGCCAGAGATCAGCTCTGATCAGGCGGGCTGGACGTCTGGAGGAAGACCATGTCGATGCGAAGCATTTCCGGACTCGTGGGGACTGACTCGGGTGCTCGGGTTGTTTCCGCCGCCCTGGTTCTGGGCGCGATGTGTTTGTGTGCCGACTCCGCATCCGCTCAACTCTTTCAGTGGACGCCGGATCAGTTGATCAAGTACACGGTCAAGAATCCGTACGAACGGTTTCCGGATGGAAGGCCCAAGGTCCCCGATGAGATGCTGGAGCGGATCAAGGGGCTCATCGCCGAAGAGGTGCAGGCGGTGTTGCCCGCCCGGGGCTTTCCGAACCAGTTCGAGTTGCGCGACGGCTGGAAGGTGCTGCAGCCGGACCAGAAGATGGTCGGGCGGGTGTTCACGGTGCAGTTTATGCCCCTGCGGGGTGACGTCGCGGAAGTGGACGAGGCGGAGGCGCAAGCGAAGGGCACGACCCCTGCCCGGAACCAGACCGCCATCGACATGCTGCAGCCCGGCGACGTCATCGTGGCCGACGTCTTCGGCGCGAACTGGAATTTCGTCGGCAACAAGCTCGCGCACTACATCCAGACCACCACCAACAACGGCATGATCGTGGACGGCGGCATCTACTGGCTGGACCGCATCGCGGAGACTGGCATGCAGGCGTACTATAAGAACTCGTTTCCGGCCCAGGGCATGCGTGTGATGGTGACCGGCATCAACATCCCGGTGCGCATCGGCAATGCTCTGGTGATGCCGGGCGACGTGGTGCTCGCCGATCGCGAGGGCCTCTGGTTCATTCCGCCGCACCTGGTCCAGGAGGTGGTCCAATCCGGGGAGCTGTCGAAGGCCCGCGACGACTGGAGCCTGATGATGCTGAGTACAGGGAAGTACACGTCCCGCCAGATCTATGGCCCCCTCACGCCGGAACTGCAGAAGCAGCGCGACGACTACATCTTCGAGAAGACCGGGCGCAGGCCGCCGCCGCGCGACCAATAGGGCGCGTGCCCCTCGCGGCCGCTTCAGATCCGCACGGCATTCTTCTCGACGTACTCGTCAAGCTTGGAAGGAATCGGCCCCCTGTAGTAATACCGCTCCGCCCACTCCAGCCCGAAAGATTCCCCGACCTTCCGGTCTGAAGGCGTCAGGCGCAATCGTTCCGAGTCGAGATCCAGCATGATGTGCTTGATGTAGTTGAAATCAGCGGTCTCATCGTCGTCCCCCAGGATGGGCAGCTTCAGGCCTTTCGCCGCCAGCCGCCGCTTCAGCTCGGATCCGCTGTGTCCCCCGGGCCCCTGCGTCACATTGACCATGTTGGAGCGAACCTTCGTGTCCACGTGGCTGGTAATCTCCACGATCCGGTTGATGTACTGGGGGCCTCGCCTGGTGAAGTAGTAGCGCTCGCTGACACTGTGCGGCTCGACCACCTCGAGGTGTTCTGGATAATCCCAGAGCCCCGTGTAGGCGGCCTCAACCGCTCTCGCGGTGATGTAATGATCCGGGTTGTTGTCGTAGGGGACCCACGGATCGTAGCTGATGATCGTGTCGATCTTGAGCAGCCGGATCAGGAACACGAAACGCGCGGTGATCTCCTTGATGTTCACCTCGTCCATGTTGTGGTTGCGGTAGTTCAGGTTGTAGACCTTTTCGAGCCTCAGGGTCTTGGCGACTGCTTCCGTGTCCCGTTCGTCGTTCAGGATCGACTCGCCGCGCGTATTGCCGAGTCCGGCGGAATCATCGTTGGTCGTCCTGATCAGATAGCCCTTGTAGCCCTCATGGATCAGTTTCGCGACGAGCCCCCCGGCGAAGATGGGGATATCGTCTGAATGCGGCTGGATGGCGGCAAGGACTTTCCCCTCGTGAGGCCTGCCCTGCTGTTCCCGCTCGATGACCAGCTCGTCGTTGGAGAACCGGTGAAGAGGGTGGAACCTATATTTCTCGAGGTCGAGGTCCTGGCCCGCGCCGGCGGCCGGAGTCTGATCTCCGCTGCTCTCCCGGACCATCGCGGACACCTGGGTCGAGGTGGCCAGGAATGCTCCGGCGGCCAGACCCGTCTTGAGGAAGTCTTTTCGATTCATCATGGATGAGTCATTCCCACTACACCTGGTCACGGAGCTCACCGCGCATCGCGCCGGCTCCTGCGGGGCCTCGTCAGCGCTGGACGCGGCCGCTGGCGTGCCCCCCCCGGCGAGCTGCTCCACTTCACGGACGCTGACGCGTTGAAGTCTCCCGGGATGCTGTGATCGAGAGCGCTGGCGGCCACCGCAAAGCGCAGGGCGGCGTGCGGCCGGTCACCAGGCCGTAGATCAGGCCGGCGGCAAAGCTGTCCCCTCCGCTGATGCGGTCAACGACGGTGATCTCGTAGACTTCTGACGGCCGCGGAAGGCGCCGCTCGAACCCTCGACGAAGACGGGGCTCACCTGCGAGACACCGAACTCGCGCGTGACGCGCTCCGCGAGGTCGCGGTAGCCGTCGAGGTTCAGCTCGCCGCGCGTCACTTCGGCGCCGGAGACCTCGAGGCCGAGCACCGACTGGATGTCCTCCTCGTTGGCGATCACGCCATCGGCCCCGCCGTCGTTGTAGTCGAACACCACACGCGGCAGCCGGCGCTTCGCCAAGCTTCGCAGGTTGGCAATATTCACGAGGTCGGGGGAGGTCACGGCGCTCATGCGCCGCCATTCTACTCCGCGCTGCGCATTGCCGCTTGACACCACTGGCATGGCGGCAATAATCGCCGCTGGAGGCTCGCTCCTGAGCCGCCCCAGATATCGGCATGACCCGATCGGAAGGATTTTTCACATGACAGTGTCGCGACGGTGGCTGCTGAAAGGCGTCAGTCTGGGATCTCTGGCCGGCAGCCTGCCCTGGTTCGTGCCGACGATCTCGGCGCGGCAGGCGCCAAGCCCCTACCAGCAGCTCGGGATCCGTCCCGTGATCAACTTCCGCGGCACCATGACGACGCTCGGCGCCTCCAAGATGTGGGAGGACCTGCACGAGGCCGCCGGCGAGGCGTCCCGGGAATACGTTGTGCTGGAAGAGCTGAAGGACGCCGTCGGGCAGCGGATTGCCGAGCGGGTCGGATCGGAGGACGCCCTGGTCACTACGGGCGCCGCCGGCGCGATCGCCCTGGGGACCTGCGCCGCGCTCACCGGGTCGGACCCGCAGAAGATCCGGCAGATGCCGGACCTCACGGGGATGAAGTCCGAGGTCGTGATCCAGAAGGCGCACCGCATCGGCTATGACCGCGCCGTCCGGAGCACGGGGGCGAAGCTCGTCGAGGTCGAGACCGACGAGGAGCTCGTCCGGGCCATCAACGAGCGCACCGCGATGATGTTCTTCCTTGGTGGCACCAGCGGTGACTGGCGGTGGGAGACCCCCGTGTCGCTCGAGCGCTGCCTGACGATTACCCACGAGGCGGGTGTGCCGCTCATGGTGGACGCCGCCAACATGCTGCCGCCGTGGGAGAACATCCGCCGGCTGGCCCGCCTCGGGGTGGACCTGATCTGCATCAGCGGCGGCAAGCACATGCGGGGGCCGCAGTGCTCGGGCATCCTGGCTGGCCGGCGCGATCTGATTCGCGCCGCGTGGTTGAACTCGAGCCCGCACGCCGACTCCCACGGGCGCGCGATGAAGGTCGGCCGCGAGGAGATGGTGGCCGCGTGGCTGACGGTCGAGAAGTACTCGCGGCTCGATTTCGAGGCGCTCGACCGCGAGTGCGTGAAGCAGGCCGAGTACATCGAGCGGGAGCTGGCGACGGTCCCCAGTCTGCGGCTGCAGCGGACGCCGGTCGATCGGACCCGCAACATCCGGCGGGTGATGGTGCAGTGGGACGAAGCGGCGCTGGGCCTCACTACGGCGGACGTGAATCGTCAGCTGATGGACGGCGAGCCCCGCATTGCGGTCGGTGGTGTGCCGGAGCAGGGCATCGAGCTGACGGTGTTCATGAACGAACCGGGCGAGGAGAAGATCGCGGTGCAGCGCATCAGGGAAGTCTTCCGGTCGGCACGGAGCTGAGGCCCGCCGCGCAGGCGGCGCTTCACAGAAAAGAGACGGTCTTGAAGAGAACCACGGGTTTCGCGTCGGCGCTCGTCCTGGCGGCAACCATCGCGGGCTCCACGGCTCCCCAGAATCAGGCCGAGCCGGTCAATTATCTGCCGAATCCCTACGAGACGGTGAGGAACTGGGGGCAGCTCCCCGACGGCCGGAATTGGGGATCCACGAGCGCCGTCCACGTCGATCGCGACGGCCGAAACATCTGGGTCGCCGAACGCTGCGGCGCCAATACCTGCGCCGGCTCGAACGTGGATCCCATCCTCAAGCTCGATCCCTCGGGCCGGGTCGTCACCGCCTTCGGAGCGGGGCTGCTCATCTGGCCGCACGGCATCCACGTGGATCGCGAGGGGAACATCTGGGTGACCGACGCGCGTGCCGCCACGCCGGAGGAGCTGCAGCGTTTCCCCGGTGCCCGCGGCAAGGGGCACGAGGTCATCAAGTTCAGCCCCGAGGGCAGAATCCTGCTGCGGATCGGCACCGTCGGCGAGGCCGGGGATCCGCCGCACCGGCTCACGGAGCCGAACGACGTGATCACGGCGCCGAACGGCGACATCTTCATCGCCGAGGGGCACATCGGCCAGTATCCCGAGGCCACGCCGGACTCGGTCGCCCGGGTCAGCCGGTTCTCGCGCGACGGGACCTTCATCGGGAGCTGGGGCCGGATTGGGACCGCGCGCGGCGAGTTCAGGACGCCGCACGCGCTCGCGTTCGACTCCCAGGGGCGGCTGTTCGTCGCCGACCGCGGCAACAATCGGATCCAGATCTTCACGCAGGACGGCCGCCTGCT
Source organism: Acidobacteriota bacterium (assembly GCA_013697225.1). Classification (GTDB taxonomy): domain Bacteria; phylum Acidobacteriota; class Vicinamibacteria; order Vicinamibacterales; family 2-12-FULL-66-21; genus JACCXG01. Next base: position 1,093 of record JACCXG010000512.1, on the reverse strand, counting down.
GAACGTCTGGAACCAGTTCAGCCGCGTGAGCGGGATGCACATCGAGCCCGACGATACGCTCTACGCGATCGACTCGGAGTCGGATCCGACACGAAACGCCGGCTGGCGCAAGGGGATCCGGATCGGCAGCGCGCGGACGGGCGAGGTCAGCTACCTGATTCCCGGGCACCTCACGGACACGCCGGCGGGAGCCGCGGGCGAGGGGGTCACGGTGGACGCGGACGGGAACATCTATGCCGCGGAGGTCACGGTCGGCGGGCTGACGAAGTACATTCCCCGGCTGGTCCCGCGCGGCACCAGCAGCAATTGAGGGCGGCGGCCCAGGTGGGCCGCCGACGGAACCGGCGCTCGCGGAGCGCGACTTCTCGATGATGTATGACCTGCGCTTCGTGGTGTGCAGGCCGCTCCGGACGAGCGCCCGCTGGCCGAAGATCGCGCGCATGGTGAACCGGCCCGACTGGACCCGAGGGAGGTTCACCCGCCGACGTAGATTTGGAACTCGTTGGTCGGCGCGTATCCCATACGGGTGTAGGCCGGCCGCCCCGCCGGCGTGGCGTGGAGCACGGTGCGTTCGATGCCCCACCGCACATGTGCGTCCGCGAGGGCCTGCCGCATCACGACTTCCGCGTAGCCCTTTCCCTGGTGCGCTGGACGCGTCGCCACGAGGCAGACGTACGCGACATCGCCGACCCGGGTTGCCGACGCCGTGGACACGGCCACGCCCTCCACGTACCCGACGACGCCGACCATGTCCGTCCAGATCGCGGGCACGGCGATCGCCGCGTTCATGAGGTCGCCCGGCATGTCGTACCCCGCGCCGTTGACGTCCCCCACCCCCCTGCGGGTCGGGTCGTCGGTGACAGGGCGGCAATCGAGGGCCGGGAGCGGGCGCACCGGTGGTTGCAGCGAGTCGGCCACCATGCCCGTCATCGGCATCATGTGCTGCAGCCCGAACTCGCCGGCCACGCTCCCGAGGTTCGCCGCGATCGGCGCGGGCAGCAGGTCCTCGGCAATCATGAACACCCAGTGGAGCCCGAGTTCCCGGAACTGGCCCGCGGCATGGCCGAGGCGCTCGCGCAGGTCCGCCTCGTCG
>JACCXG010000511.1 GCA_013697225.1 Acidobacteriota bacterium | reverse complement strand
CGGCACGGTCGTTCGGGACCTACATCGACGACAGCTACCGGGTAGCCCGTGCGACGTTCAACATTGGCGTGCGGTACGACTACAGCCAGGGAAGCTTCCCGTCGTTCCCCTTCCTCGACGCCCAGGGCTTCCCCACCGGGGAAATGTCGCCGGCCAATGACGACGTGTATCACTGGCACACGGTGTCGCCGCGGATGGGGGTGAACTACCGCGTCACAGGTTCAGGCCGGACGCTGCTGAAGGCGCACTACGGGCGCTACTACAAGGCCCTCGAAGCCGCGGAGTTCCGCCCCGCTGTCCCCTCCATTACGCCGGAGTTCAGTTTCACGCCGGATGCCGCGGGGAATCCCACGAACGTCGTTCAGGTCTCGAGCAACGCCAACCTGCGGATCGATCCCGAGTTCAAATCCGCTGTTGCCGATCAGTACATCGTCCAGCTCGAACACGAGCTGCTGGCCGGACTCGGCGTTCAGGTGAACTACGTCCACAAGCGTGGTGAGAACTACGGCGCCTGGATGGACATCGCCGGGGAGTACGAGCATGTGCCGTACATCGACAGCGTGGGAGCGGACGCCACGGGGCAGACGGTGATGGTGCACCGGTTGCTGAGCAACCCGGCGAGCCGCATCTTCCTGCAGACGAACCCTGACGGCATGTATATGCGCTACAACGGGATGACGTTGATGGGGACCAAGCGGATGGCCAACCGCTGGCAGGGGGTCATCTCGGTGGTCCTGTCGAAGTCGGAAGGGCGGCTGGGATCCAGCGCCCGGTTCACGCCGGTGAGTGCGCAGAGCAGCCAGGCGGGGAGCTTCGGGCGTGACGCGGCGGGGCCGAACGACTTCGTCAACAGCGATGGCCGGCTGATCGGCGACAGGCCCGTCGTCGCCAAGGCGCAAGTCCTGTATCAGTTCCCCTGGGGCATTCTTGGTTCGGTCAACGTGCAGCACCAGACCGGGCGCGTCTATACCCGCGCCGTCCGCGTCAGCGGCCTCGGCTTCCCCGTGGCGCCGCAGATAAACATGGAACCGAACACCGGCGACCGCCGCGTGGACGACGTGAACCTTGTCGACATGCGGGTGCAGAAGGCCATCAGGGTGTCCGGCGACACGATGCGCGTCGAGGTGTTCATGGACGCGCTGAACCTGACCAACAGCGATCAGGCGGAATCCGTCGGATCGTCGCTCGGCACGTCGGCGGCCTTTGGAGTGCCGACGCGCTATACCGTTCCCCGGCGCCTCCAGTTCGGCGCCAAGCTTCGCTGGTAAAGGAGGGTCGAATGAAAGCCTTGAGAGTTGCCGTGATTACGTTCGTCGTGATGGGGCTCGTCAGCCCGGCGGGGGCCGACACGCTCCGGCAGGAAGCGGCAAAGGCCGGGCAGCAGATGACAGCCGTCACGCCGGCAAAGTCGTCGAGCACGCTGAAGTGGACGGGGGCCGCGCTGTTTGCCGGGGGCATGTCGGTTGGCCTCTATTCCTTCATCAAGAACAGAAACGGGAGCTTTGCGGAATTCGGGGAGGCCAACGCGGTGAACAAGAAGCTGGGCACGGCAGGAATTGGAGCCGCGTTTGCCGGCGGAACACTGCTGTTTCTGAGTAGCCGCAAAGCCGGCCGGGTGGCACCCGCCGTCGGGGTAACCGCAACGGACATCACCGTGTCGAAGCAAATCTCCTGGTGAGCTGCGCAGAAAACGGGCACTCGAGAACTGGCCGTCTGACCTGCAGTGGCGACATTGCCGTCAGATGGCCAGTTCGATCGACGCCCCCTCGTTGTAGTGCACGACGAGCTCTCCCTGCGCCGACTGCCGGAGTTCCTCGACCCGCGCCTCGACACCCTCGAACGCGCGCCGCCGGGCGCTGCCCGCTTCCTGCGCCTCGGCCGTCGTGCTGAACCAGAAGTGGAAGGGCTCGCCGGCGGCGGCCGGCGCCAGGGTGCGCACCGCTGCCGGGCCACGCCGTGACGCGAAGATACAGTCGATGACCTCGAGGCTCGGGTTCCCGTGCAGACCGTTCCCACAGAACACGTAGTGTCTGGCGGATACCTGCCGCGCGAAGTTGGCGTCCAGGTTGTGCTCGGACCCGTGGTGCTGAACCTTGAGCACGTCGAGATGCACCCCCTCGTCGCCGAGCACACCGGCCCGATTGAGGCCGTGAAGGATCTTGTCCTGCTGTGAGTCCCCCGTGAGGAGCAGCCGCCTGCCCCCCTCCTCCACAAGGAACATCAATGACGCGATGTTGGGGGCGGTGACCCCCTTGTAATCGGGAATGCCGTTCCAGTCCCTGAGATCGAACGGGGAGCCCCCGACGCCATTGCTGAAACCCTCGATTCGCCGCTTCAGCTCCGCCCGTAACGCCCCCACCTGTTCCTTGCTCGCGCGCAGCCAGTTCACCCAGCCGGTCTTCAGATCCGTGAGCTCCCGGCGGCCGGGGCCCACGATGGTGAACCGCATCGTGCCCACGTCGAAGGACTGCACCTCGTCGCGGAAGAACAGCAGCTTTGCCGGCCCACCCGCCCCGGGCAGCCGGTTGACGGGGATGTCGAGGGCGTCGCCGGCGGAGAGCCGCGACACCTTGATCGCTTCCGGAATCGAGACCGCGATTTCCTGGAGGTCCAGCGCCACATCGACGAGCCGCGGATCGGCAGTGGCAAAGAGGGACGGAACGGCGGCGGCAAGCAGATCCTCGACATCCTTGCTGTTGACCCCGATCTGATCCCGGAACGCGTTGTGGAGCAGCCCCTTGATCACGGGCGGCCGTGGAATCGAGGGGCGCCTGGCCTCCGGGTTCCCGACACGCTGCTGATACTCGAAGACGCGCCACTCGACCTCGTCTTCGAGCAGCTGCAGCACTCCGGAGATGTGATCGCTGTCGATGTGAGAGACGTAGACGTACTCGAGCTCCCGCCCCGCCTCCCGGAGCTTCGCCAGTTCCTTGCCGACGTGTGACTTGACTGTCGATCGCATCCCGCCGTCACAGAGGACGAGGGTGCCGTCGCCACCTTCGAGCAGCAGGCAGTCCCCTTGCGCGGACTGGAAGATGTTGAGCTTCACCGCCGGACCCTCGGGCGGATCTCGCTGCGGTCGTTCGCGCGCCTCGCCTCGTCCAGGGCGGCGGTGGGGTTGATTCGCCCGAATCCGACGTCGTTCCCCCACTCGTATGACGTGCCGGGCAACGGCCGGGCGGTCCGCAGGAGGATGCCGGCGCACTGCGCGGCCGAGAGCTCCGGATTGGCCCCGAGCATCAACCCCACCACTCCCGCAACATAGGGGCTCGCCATGCTCGTGCCGGTCATCGAGATCCACGGCTCGTCCGGGTGTGCGAAGCCGTTGGCCCCGACGACGTCCGTGCCGGGAGCAGCAATTTCAGGCTTGAACCGGCCGTCGCGGGTCGGCCCCTGGCTGCTGCTCGCATTCATCCGCTGCCTGGCGTCGTCCAGGTTCGATACCGCGATAACGCGATGGCCGCATGCGAGCGAGCTGATCGAATGCGAATCCGTGTTGCTCTGTTCAGTGAAGAAGGACGGAAACCGGAAGAGCCGCCGGCCGCCCGCCGGTTCGAGCTCCGCGGGGTCGTCACGTTCGATCCACGCATTGAAGCGGCCGTCGCGGATCTCTTCGCCGATGAGGCGCACCTTCCAGACGCCGGCATCTATGCCGCGGAACTGACCCGGATCGAAGTTGGGCGAGAGGTACACCGCAATGTAGTTCGCGCCATTGGTGGGGTGATAGAGCTCGTTGTAGATGGAGAGCGTGGTGCCGCTCGGCAACCGGAAGTTCTCGACGAACTGCCGCGGCTGCACGGTAATCCAGTCCGATCCCGCGGGCGGCTTCACCGCGACGGCGAACCGGTCCTGCGAGCCGTACCAGATCTCGAGCTCGTTTTCGGATCGATCCTCGATTCCGTCTCCCACGACCGTCCACTGGAGCTCGGCTTCCAGCCCGCGTGCCGGCACGCGGCCCTGAGCATGGATCCGCCCCATGATCCAGCCGAGATCCCCTTCAGCCTGTGCCTTCTCCTGACCGGCGTTTCCGGCCGCGATGCAGATGGCGCGACCGGGCGAAGCCAGGCAGGCGTCGAGCCATCTCGACACGCCATTCGAACCGTCGTGCGCGCCGCCGTTGGTGCCCAGGCTGATGTTGACGACGAGCGGGACCTTCATCTCGTTCGCCAGATGGAGCAGGTACTCGACGGCGTGAATGATCCGGCTCGTGTCGCTGAACGTCGTGCGGCGCCGTTCGATCGGGTCGTCGGGCAGGGGGACGTCCACGAGCACACCCGCGATGAAAGCCTCGGGGCAGACACCGCTGTTGCCGGCCGCGATGCTGGCGACGTGCGTCCCGTGAGAGCCCGGCGAGGTCTGCGACTGACGCTCGAGGAGCGTGGCCGGCGGGACGCCGTGCTCCCTCGCCGCGGCAATCGCGGCATCCATGTGCGGCTTCGTAAATTCCGCACCGTACCCGAAGCCCCGGGCCTTCGGCGGCGGGCGTCTGCCGTGGCCCTGATCCCAGATTGCAACAAAGCGGGTACCGCCGGTCGAATCGAGGAAGTCAGGATGGGCGAAATCGAATCCGCCGACGTCCACGATCCCGATGAGCACTCCCTTGCCGCGTCCGTATGCGGATGCGGCGCCAATGGCCTTCTTGACCGGCGCTTCCGCAGGGGTGGCAGGCGGCGCATCGAGTTTGAGCGGATCGGCCGGGTGCACGAATGCCACGGCAGGGTCACGGGCGAGTG
>JACCXG010000508.1 GCA_013697225.1 Acidobacteriota bacterium | reverse complement strand
GGGCATGCCTACGCGGATCTCGTCCGCCAGAGCCCGAAGAAGCCGCTCCGGGTGTACCTCCAGGACGGGCGGAACGACATCGCGGGCTGCGCAACGGCAAGTACGACGAGACGCGGGACTGGTTCCTGCAGAACGTGCGGCTGATGCTCGCGCTCACCGAGAAGGGATACGAGCTGAATTACCAGTGGGGAATCGGAGGACACAACCAGAAGCACGCCGGGGCCGTGTTCCCTGACATGATGCGCTGGCTCTGGCGCGACCACCCCGTCTCGACCGACGTGCACGACGGCGTGGAGCGGTCCCTCAACCGTCCAGGAGTGAAGAGCGGCGCCGCGGCCCCGAGGTAGAATGCCGGCCATGCATACTCATTTCACAGGTTTTGCGGGTGGAGTCGTCATTGGCGCGGCGCCCGTGCAGGCGCAGAAGCCGGCCACGGCGGCGGGCACCTCCAAGGTGGTATTCGAGAACGCACGCGTGCGCGTGAAGGACGTCACGTTCCCGCCGGGCGTCACCGGCATGCACACCCATGACCTCGCCCACGTCGGGGTCGTGATTCAGGGAGGGACGCTCGAGTTCAAATATCCCGACGGCAAGTCGGAGACGGCGAAGCTCGAGGCAGGCGGCGTGGGGTTCCGCGACGCGAACGTGACTCACGAGCCGGTCAACCCGGGCAAGACGCCGGTGCGTGTCATCGAGGTCGAGCTCAAGTAGCCGATTGACGTCGCGCGTGACCACCACTGTCGCCGCAGTACGCACTGACATCGCACCGCTGGCCGACAGGCGCCGAACCGCCGACCGTATCTTCAGGGGGGCGCTTGCTTTCAACACGGCGCTGACCATCTTCTGGCTCGTGGCCGTCCTCACACAGGACGGCACGAGGTTCTTCTCGCAGTACACCATCGACAGGGAGGGGATGCTGCGCGTGGCCGGCGGCATCCTCTTCTTCTACGTGCTGTGGGGGTTCATCTGATGCGGCATCAAGAACCTGCTGCTGGCCCGCCTCGTGGGCTTCTCCAGGGAGGAACGGCGACAGGCGTTCTCCTCCCGCATGACGCAGCCGTTCGAGCTGCCGGAGCTGCTCGAGCGCTACTCCGAGCGGCGGATCCGGATCGTGGACATGATCGGACGCCGGGGCCGCTTCATCACCCTGGCGTCCGCCGCCTTTTTCTACCTGTACGCCCGCGTCCAGTCCGAACCCTCCCCGGCATTCGCCACGCTGTTCCTGCAGGACAACCTGCTGGATGCGGTGGTCACGAGCTGGGTGTTCCTCGGGTTCTACTACCAGAACGGCTTCCTGGCGGCGGCCTTCTACGGCCCTCAGTCACGGGTGATGGACGGGGTCCTCGCGCGCGCGAACTGCCTGCTCATTACCACCCTCTGGACCCTATTCAAGTTCATCATGGTTCCCATCGGGGCGGCACTCGCGGCCATCTTCCCGCCTGCTGAATTCGCCGTGCTCTTCGCCCTGATCTGGGGCTCGTATATCGCCGCAGACGCACTCGCCGAGATCGGCGGCTCGCTCTTCGGCAGGCAGAGCATCCGGGTCTGGGGTGTGGGCGACGTGAACCGGAAATCCCTTGCGGGCACGCTGTGCGGGTTCGCCGGATCCCTCGTGTTCTGTCTGGTGATCGTGCTCGCCCATGGGCTGCCGGCGTCGTGGATCGCGATGGCGGTCACCATTTCCATCTCCAACACGCTCCTGGAGCTGTTCTCCCCCCGCGGCACCGACGATTTCACGATGGCGACGGGCAATGCCCTTCTCTGCTGGGGGTTTGGCCTCCTCCTCGTCTGAGGGGAGTTGCGTGCACTCCTGTGCAGGAGCCTGAGCTCAGCCGCCCGGCCCGGGGTGAGGGTGTACAGGCATCCCGCTTGCAAAGTATCCGGGGGTGTGGGAAGTCAACCCGGCTTCTCTGCAGTGGAGGACCGAGATGCTGTTTACACTTGCGGTGATCCTGTTCGTCGCCTGGCTGCTGGGCGTCATCGGCGTTTACACCATCGGCGCTATCGTGCACTTCATGCTGGTGGTCGCTGCCATCCTGTTCATCGTCGGGCTGGTCAGCGGTCGCCGAACCGCAGTCTGACGTTGAGCGATGCGCCCGCCCGGGTAGTCAGGGGCGGGCGCCCCATCCCTTCGTTACTCCCCCTTCAGCCCCAGCTTCGCCAGCACTTCGCCAGGGCACCCGGTCCATTCCGGTACGTAACGGTTTCCCATGTA
>JACCXG010000504.1 GCA_013697225.1 Acidobacteriota bacterium | reverse complement strand
TTTCTTGCATTCCTCGATGCGGGCCATCGCTAGTCCACCTAAAACTTGATCAATTGGTGCCGGAGGAGGGGGTCGAACCCTCACGACCCGAAGGTCACGGGATTTTGAGTCCCGCGCGTCTGCCAGTTTCACCACTCCGGCGCAGACATCCAGTATAGACCAGCCCTCGCGGCCAGACCGGCATCCGGCCCGCCCGCAGTCCCTCACAACAGACAGATGGCCCATTTGTCAGGTATAATCATTGGTTTAGCCGAATGAATCGGACCGGGAGTCGGGTCTCAAGATGATTGCAGTCAACGCCATCTCCATGCGCTACGGCTCGAAGGTGCTCTTCGAGGACGTCACCACCACCTTCTCGGCCGGCCGCCGCTACGGCCTCACCGGCCCCAATGGCGCTGGCAAGTCCACCTTCATGAAGCTGCTCACCGGTGAGCTGCAGCCGCAGAAGGGCTCCGTCGTCCGGCCGGTCAAGCTGGGTGTGCTCCGTCAGGACCAGTTCGCCTTTGACGCCTTCCGCGTGATCGACACCGTCATCATGGGCAACCCGCGGCTCTGGGGGGCGCTCGAGGAGCGCGAACGCCTCTACGCCAAGCCGGAGATGACCGACGACGACGGGATGCGGCTTGGGGAGCTCGAGGGCATCGTTGGCGACGAGGACGGGTACAGCGCCGAGAGCGACGCCGCCATCCTGCTCCAGGGGCTCGACATCCCGGAAGAGCTGCACGAGCGCCCCATGTCGGAGCTGCAGGGAGGCCAGAAAGTCCGCGTCCTGCTCGCGCAGGCGCTGTTCGGCCAGCCGCAGGCGCTGCTGCTCGACGAGCCGACGAACCACCTGGACCTGGAGTCGATCCACTGGCTCCGGCAGTTCCTGATTCGCTACGAAGGCAGCCTCATCGTCATCTCGCACGACAGGCACTTCCTCAACGACGTCTGCACCCACACGGCCGATATCGACTACCAGACGATCATCACCTACACCGGCGGCTACGACGAGATGGTGCTCGCGAAGACCCAGATCCGCTCCAGGGTCGAGAGCGAGAACGCGCAGCGCGAAAAGAAGATCGCGCAGCTGAACGACTTCATCGCCCGGTTCGGCGCCGGCACCCGCGCAAGTCAGACCACCTCGCGCCGCAAGGAAGTTGAGCGCCTGCAGACGACGGATCTGGCGAGGTCGAACATCCAGCGCCCGTATATCAGGTTCAACATGAACCGCCCCTCCGGCCGGACGGTCATCGAGGCCGCGGGCGTCAGCAAAGCTCACGGAGACCTGCACGTCGTCTCCAACTTCTCCGCAGTTGTCAGCCGCGGGGAGAAGATCGTGCTCGTCGGCAGGAACGGCCAGGGCAAGACGACGCTGCTGCGGGCGCTGCTCGCGGATGCGCCGGGGCTCCCTGCGGCACCCGGGGACGTGGATGCCGGCAAGGTGCGCTGGGGACACGAGGTGTCGATCGGCTACTTCGCGCAGGATCAGACCGGTGCGATCGACAAGGGCATGACCGCTGTCGAATGGCTGCACCAGTTCGACCCGGATGCCTCACGCCAGGAGATCCACGGCCTGCTGGGGCAGATGCTCTTTTCCGGCGAGGAAGGGCTGAAGCCGACCGATGCCCTGTCGGGCGGCGAGACGGCCCGCCTCCTGTTCTGCCGCATCATGCTGCAGAAGCCGAACGTCCTCGTGCTCGACGAGCCGACGAACCATCTCGACCTCGAAGCCATCAACGCCCTGAACGTCGCGCTCCAGAAGTTCGAGGGGACGGTGTTGCTCGTGACGCACGACCAGGACCTGATGGAAGAGGTTGGCACCCGCGTCTGGCATTTCGCGGACGGGCGCATCGAAGACTTCAAGGGCACCTACGAGGAGTACGCCGCAACCCTCGCCTGAGGCCTCTGCCCGGATCACGTGCCGTCAACCGCCCCCTGCTCATGGACGGGCAGGGCAATCGGCGACCTTCCAGTTCGTCCTGAACGTCTGACACGTTGCTCAGGAGCGTCCGCGCGGCTTTGGCACCGGCGCGGACGGTTCACACTCCCGAAACTCCGCGCACGAAGCTGTGAGGCCGGAGTCCCCGTCAAATCGGCTCCCCTGGCCCAGTGATCGAACAAAGGCCAGCGCCCTCAGTGGTTTGCGCCGGCCTGGTGCGGGGGCCCCGTTCCTGCACTGGCCCGCAGGGCTCCCCTCCCGGCGAGGCACAGAATGTTTCGGATCTGGGCACTGGCCCTTCTTTTCCTGATCACCCCGCATGCGGGGTTCGCTCAATCCGTGATGGATGCACGCACGGCCGAGTTCGTGCCCTCTTCCGACCACTCCCGTCAGTCAGGCGGCGTGGACATGGTCAGCTCCTATGAGCTGCGGATCTATGCGTCGGGCGGCACCCAGCCGGTCCGAACCGTGGATCTTGGCAAACCGGCGCCGCAGAGCGACGGGCGCATTCGGATCGATTTCGTGTCGCGGCTCTCGTCTCCCCTTCCGGCAGGGGTGCAGTACGAGGCGCGGGTGGCAGCCGTCGGCCCGGGCGGCAGCGGCCTGAGCGCAAGCTCGAACCCGTTCTCTTACACCGTCTCGCAAACCGGGCAGACCTGTACCTACACGGTGACACCGGCAAGCGTCGCCTCCTCGTCTGCGGGCGCGAGCGGGACGATCGCGATCACCACCACAGCAGGCTGCAGCTGGACGGTCACGGGCACACCGGGGTGGATGACGGTGCAAACAACAGGGGGAATGGGCTCAGGGGCGATTTCCTTCAGCGTCTCCCGGAACACGCAGGGGGCCCGCAACGCCAGTCTGACTATCGCGGGGCGAACGGTGGGCGTCTCTCAGGCGGCGGCGCAGGCTGGTCCGCTCGTTGCACCGTCGAACCTACGGATTGTGAGCACAGGCGGGCGGAAACCATGACCTCCTCCTGAACAGAACCCGAACTCCTGTGTTCCGCGTCCATAATAGAGGCGCGCATGATCACACGGGCGAATCTGCCGTGAGATTGTGCCCCTTACGTGAGGAACATATGGCTCGATTCCGCTCCGCCCGCCACCTGCCGGTCCTGTTGATTGCCTGCGGCGTGCTGCTCCTTCCGGCACAGGGGGCCCGCGCCCAGTCGAACGCACCTGCCGAAGAGTTCACGGCGTTTGCCGTGCACATGGGCACCATCCGCTCGGGAGAAACCGGGCAGCTCGTCATCCAGATCAACCGCTGGAACTCGGAAGCGGAGCAGGAAGCCCTGATGAGCGCGCTGCGCGAAAAAGGGCAGCAGGGCATGATCAGCGCCTTCCGCAAGAGCCGTCCGGTGGGAACGATCCGGTCGCTCCAGAGTGTCGGGTACGATCTGCAGCTTGCCTATCAGGAGCCGGGGCCAGACGGCGGCCGCCGCATCATCATCGCCACGGACCGGCCGGTGGGGTTTGGCGAAGCCACCAATCGCCCGCAGTCCATGGACTATCCGTTCTCCGTAATCGAGCTGTTCATCCCGCGCGAGGGGCCTGGTGAGGGAACGCTCTCTCTGGCGGCGCGGCTGGTGCCGGCAGGCAAGAAGACGATTGCGGAGAATTACGACACCCAGCCCGTGCAGCTGAAGAACGTTCGGGCGGAGCTTCGCAAGTAAGCGATAGGATTAGCGGATACATGCTGAAGCCATCCGTGACGTTGTCCGCCGCCCTGGCGGCTCTCGTTCTCACTGTCGCCTGCGGCGGCAGCGCCACTCCGGTCGCTCCCACAAGACCTCGCGCGGAGTTCAGTCAGACTGACCTCCGTGTCGGCACGGGGGCGGAGGCCGTCAACGGCCGCCGCCTCTCCGTCAACTACGCAGGCTGGCTGTACGACCCTTCAGGACCGGACGGCAAAGGGCAGCTGTTCGACACGTCGGTGGGGAGAGCCCCTTTGGGCCTGACGCTTGGCGCCGGCGGAGTCATCAGGGGCTGGGATCAAGGTCTCGCAGGCATGCGTGTCGGCGGGGTACGCCGGCTCGTCCTCCCGCCTGAACTGGCGTACGGCGCCTCCGGGAACGGACCGATTCCGCCCAACGCCACACTGGTCTTCGAGATCGAGCTCCTCGACGTGCAGTAGCGTGGGACCGGCTCAGACGGTCGACACGTCCATGGAGGCTTCCGCCCCGAACGGCCGCATGGCGGCCTCGCTCCACCGCGCGTAAGAGCCGAGCGTCTTCACCCATCGCGCCGACTCGGCAAGATGGACGATCGCCCGGCCGCACCTCACATCGGCGCGGCCGGCAGCGAGGTCCACGTAGAAGAGATACTCCCACGGGCGCCCCCGCATGGGCCGCGATTCCAGCTTCGTCAGATCGATATCCCGCAGCGCGAACACGCTCAATGCCTTGAAGAGCGCACCGGCCGAATTCGGGAGGGCGAACACCAGGCTCGTCTTGTCAGGCTGCCCGAGGGGCTGTGGATCGCGGGCGATCAGCAGGAACCTGGTGATGTTGTCCCGGTAGTCCTGAATCGCCGCCTTGAGCACGCTCAGGCCGAAAATCTCGGCGGCGCGCGCCGAGGCAACCGCCGCGGTATCGGTGAGGTTCTGTTCCTGGATGAGCCGGGCGCTGCCGGCTGTATCGTACGTGGCGACAATCTCCACGTTCGACAGGCTCCGGAGGAACGACTCGCACTGCGCCAGCGCCTGCGGATGCGAGCACACGCGGCGGATCTGGGAGATCTCGGTTCCGGGCAGCGCCACCAGATGATGGACGACCTGGAGCTCCGTCTCCGCGACAATCGGGAGATCGTGCTCGAGCAGCAGGTCGTAGTTGCGATGGATGCTGCCGCCGATCGAATTCTCGATCGGGAGCAACCCGTGCGACGTGCGCCCCTCTGCCACGGAGGCGAACACGTGCTCGAACTGCTCGCAGGCGACCGTCTCGATGCCCGGCCACGCGCGCTGGGCCGCCCCTTCGCTGTAGGCTCCCGACGTTCCCTGAAAGGCAATTCGCATCGTGTCTCTCCGCACCGAGGGACCGGTGATCAGTACTTCGGCTGCTTCGGATCGATCTGATCGATCCAGGCGAGGATGCCCCCCTTCAGGTTCTGGGCACGCTCCAGCCCCTGCGCCCTCAGCAGCTGCACGGCCTTGGCGCTGCGGCTCCCCATCTTGCAGTTGACCACGACGGGGCGCCCCTCGGCTGCCGCCGTAATCTCGGCGACGCGCGAACCAACCTGCCCGAGCGGGATCAGCACGGAGCCCGGGATGCGGCAGATCTGGAACTCCTGCGGCTCGCGGACGTCGAGAATGTAAGGGGCCTTCCCGGAGTCAATCGCCCGCTTCAGGTCCACGACCGTGGTCTCGAAGTCCGGGGGATCCGCCGGTGCCGGAGCCGCCTGCGCTGGCGAAACGCCGCAGAACTGGTCGTAGTCAATCAGCTCCCGCACCGTGGGGTTGTCGCCGCAGACCGGGCACTCCGCGTCACGGCGCAGCTTCAGCTCGCGAAACTTCATGCCCCAGGCGTCATACAACAGCAACCTGCCGATCAGGGTACCGCCGGCACCAAGCAGCAGCTTGATGCTCTCTGTCGCCTGAATCGTGCCGATGACCCCCGGAAGCACCCCGAGCACTCCTCCTTCGGCGCAGCTCGGCACGAGCCCCGGAGGAGGCGGCTCCGGGTACAGGCAGCGGTAGCACGGGCCTCCTTTGGTGGCAAAGACCGAGGCCTGCCCTTCGAACCGGAAGATGCTCCCGTAGGCATTCGGCTTTCCCAGGAGCACACAGGCATCGTTCACCAGGTACCGGGTAGCGAAGTTGTCGGTGCCGTCCAGGATGATGTCGTACTGCTTGAACAGCTCCAGCGCGTTCTTGGAGGTCAGGGCCGTTTCATACGACTCGACCTTGACGGACGGGTTGAGCGCCGTCAGCCTGTCTTTCGCCGACTGCAGCTTGGATCGGCCGACATCAGGAGTCCCGTGCAGGATCTGGCGCTGGAGGTTGCTGAGATCCACGGCATCGAAATCGATGATCCCGAGCGTGCCGACACCAGCGGCCGCCAGGTACAGCGCCGCCGGAGATCCAAGCCCGCCGGCACCCACGCAGAGCACGCGTCCGGCCTTCAGGCGCCGCTGCCCGTCGGGCCCGACCTCCGGCAGGATCAGATGCCGGCTGTACCGCTGAACCTCTTCGTTGGTCAGCTCCGGCGCGGTCTCGAGCGCCGTTGGCGCTCCGCCAGCGACCGACGGGACGATGCTGATCACGTCACCGGCTTTGAGCGCGGTCGCCTCCCGGTCCAGATACCGGATGTCGTCGTCGTTCACGTAGACGTTGACGAAGCTCCGGAGCTTCCCCTCGTCGGAATACAGGTGCTTGCGCAAGTCGCCGTAACGTGCCGTCAACCCTGACAGCAGCTCCCCGACGGTAGCGCCCTGGACTTCGACGGCGTCCTGCCCGTCGGTGTAGGGCCGCAGCGGGGTGGGAATGAGAACTCGATGTGCCATGTCTGTCAGGTCTCCTCGAAGCCCGAGCGGTCCTCGAGCAGGCGCCACGAGCGTAGATCGCCCGGCGCCCCTTCATCGACCGCAACGATAATGTACGTGAGATTCGGCCAGGCCTGCTCCAGATCGTGCTGTGAGGGGCGTGCGGGGTGATCCGGATGCGAGTGGTAGAAGCCCGCGAGGGTCGCCGCCTGCTCCCGCGCACGCGATTCGGCGAGTCGATAATCGTCGGGGCCGACCAGGAACCGGCGCCGGGCCCCCGCCGACGTCGTGTTCGGCAGCCGGTACGCCTCGACGATGGCCCCGGCGGAGGCGATGAGGGCGCCGCAACACTCGTCCGGGTAGGTCTCGGCGGCGTGGCGCCGGATCTCCGCCTCGGCATCCGGCCCGAGTTCCAGCATCAGTCGCGATCCTCGGCGTTCCAGAACCGCTCCGTCAGGTAGCGCGTACCGCTGTCCGGAAAAATCGTGACGATCACCCCTTCACGAATGCGTTCGGCAAGATCCAGCGAGGCCGCCAGGGCCGCGCCGCTCGACACACCCACGAGCAATCCCTCCTGCAGTGCCAGACGGCGCGTGAACGTGTAGGCACGCTCGGTGGAGATCCGGACGTCCTCGTCTGCGAACGACGGATCGTAGATCCCCGGTCTGATGGCCGTCTCCATGTGTTTCAGCCCTTCCACGCCGTGCATCGGTGAGTCCGGCTGCACCGAAATGAGGCGGATGTCGCGGCTGTACTCCCGCAGGCGCCGGCCGACGCCCATGAAGGTTCCGCTCGTCCCGAGCCCGGCAAGGAAGTGGGTCACCCGGCCATCGGTCTGCTCGAGGATCTCCGGCGCGGTGGCCTCATAGTGCGCACGCCAGTTGGCGTCGTTGTTGTACTGGTCCGCGTAGAAGTAGCGGTCTGGCTCGGCGAACGCGAGGCGGCGAGCCTCGCGGATGGCGCCGTCGGTCCCTTCCATCGGGTCGGTGAGCACGAGCTCGGCGCCGAAGGCGAGAAGCGTGCGCGTGCGCTCCGGGGTCACATTTGCCGGCATGCACAGCTTCAACCGGTACCCGTGAGCGGCGGCGATCATCGCGTAGGCAATTCCGGTATTACCCGAGGTGGCGTCCAGGATGGTGACCCCAGGCCGCAGCACGCCGGTCCGCCTGGCCTCGCGCAGGATCGACGCCGCGGCCCTGTCCTTCACCGATCCGCCGGGATTCTGGAACTCCGCCTTGGCGTAGATCTCCACGCCGGGCGTAGCGGCCCCGAACGTGCGAAGCCGCAGCAGCGGTGTCCGGCCGATCAGATCGAGGACGGAGTCGGGCGTCGACGGGCGAGTCAGCGGCATGAGATCAGGCGCTGCACTCGCCGTCCATGACTTCAGGGTTGAATGCATGGTCTTCCGCCAAATCGATGAAGTCGGCATCTGCAGCCGCCTCGGGCGCGAGCTTCTCGAGATCCGCGAGGAGCGTTTTCACCCTCGGCACCTCGACACGCCGGAAAAACGCCAGCGGCGCCTCGTCGGGTCCCTTCTCGTCCTGATACAGCTGCAGCAGCCGCTCGAGCGCAGCAAACGATCGCCGGGCAGGCACCGTCGCCACGTGCCGGCCGAACGTCGCAGCACCGTCAAGAGCGCCGCCGCCGATCATGACGAAGTAGTGCGGGGCCGGCCGGCCACCTACCTTGCGCAGGCTGCCCTGGAATCCGATTCCCGCGATGTGGTGCTGCCCGCAGCCGTTGGGGCAGCCACTGATCTTGATGTCCAGACCAGGCACGGCAGCGACGAGGTCCGGCCGCTCGTCGAGGCTGTCGGACAGGAGCCGCCCGAGCCCCCGCGACTGCGTGACCGCCAGCTTGCACGACTCGGCCCCGGGGCAGCTCGTGACGTCGGCGAGCGTGGACGCGCCCGCGCGCGACAACCCTCCCGCGATCAGCCGGGCGTAGAGTGCCGGCAGCGAGGTCTTGGGGACCCACCGCAACACGACATTCTGATCGGACGTGATGCGGACCGTTCCATCGGCAAAGGCCGAAGCGAGCTGCCCGAGCAGCCGCATCTGCGGCCCGGTAAGATCCCCCAGCACCGTCGTCACGGTCACGAGCACGTAGCCAGCCTGTTTCTGCGGGCGCACGTTCGTGCGGAGCCAGTACTCGTACTCGTCGCGCCCGAGGTCCGACTCGACGCGAGGGATGATTCCCGGACCGGTCACCTTCCCCGCCGCAACCGCCGCCGTGACGTCGGCCGGGTCCGGCGCTGCGGATCGTTCGGCAGGCGGCCCCTCGACGGGAGGGTGGTCCGGGTCGAACGGGAGGCGGGCGCCCCCCTCTTCACGAAAGGCCTGGAGCTCTTTCTCGAACTCCGCCCGGAAGCCTTCCCATCCGAGCGAGCGCACCAGGAATTTCAGCCGGTTGCGCTGCTTGTGCTTGTAGTCCCCGAGCCGGTGGAACACACGGACGACCGCCTCCGCGATGTTCAGCATCTCGCCCACCGGCGCGAAGTCGAACAACTCGTGACCTGACCGCGTGAGCGTGGCCGTGCCACCGGCAACCGTCACCCGGAAGCCCCTCTGTTCCACACCGTCCGTCTTCCGCACGGCGGCGGTCCAGCCGATGTCGTTGATTGCCGTGCCGATGTGATCGTGCGTGCACCC